>JACZKN010000455.1 GCA_014859985.1 Candidatus Krumholzibacteriia bacterium
GCCGATGCGCCCCCGCTCCCAGCCCAGCCACGCCTGGTCCAGGGCCACGCCGCGGCGCACGCCCATCAGCTCCGCTTCCGGCACCTGGGCCAGGGCCTGCTCGGCCCCCGCCAGGGCGCGGCCGGCGCGGTCCAGGTCGCCCACGCAGGAGGCGAACCAGGCGTACAGGTGCCAGGCGTAGGGATTGGCCGGGTCCAGGCCCACGGCCGTGCGCAGACGCTGCAGGCAGTCGCCCACGGTGGTGATGTCCGAGACCCGGATGCCCCAGCCGCTGGGCTCGCTCTGGCGCGTGCGCTGCACCTGTTGCTCGATGCGGCGGCGGAAATCCACCACGAAGTCGAGCTGCTTCGCCGCCAGCCGGGCGCGCTCTTCCCGTTCGCCGTCCGGCAGCGCCAGCCAGGCCTCGAGGCCGACCGTGTCCAGGCTCCCGCGGTACTGCGAGGTCTTCGCATAGGCGGACCGCTGGTCGGTCCGGTCCTGGGAGCGGTCCAGGAACAGGGGATCGTCCCGCAGGCGGTAGAACATCACGTCGAGGGATTTCCAGGTGGCGACCTCGCCGACTGCGGGCCAGTGGGCGGGCTGCTCCCAGGCCAAGCCCGCGGCGGGAACCAGGAAAAGCATGAAGGCAGGCATGACGGCGGCCCGGACGCGGTGGTGCATGGTGCCCCTCCCCTGCGCGTTCGGATGTGGGGATGCAGCGGATTGGCCGCGCCCCGGCGCCGGCCTTGACCTGAAGATACCGAAATTCCAGAATTGAGGACAACCCCTTCTCTGCAACGGGAGCCCCGGACCATGCCCCTTCCCCTGCAGGCCGCCCTCGCCACCGCCGCCTGGTGCGCCCTGCACAGCGCCTTCGTCAGCCATCGCTGGCGGCGGTTCGTGGACGGCAACGTGCCGTCGTACCGGCCATGGCAGCGCCTGGCGTACGTGGCTGCCAGCACGGCCAGCCTCGGCCTGCTCGTCCTGTGGGTGCGCACGCTGCCGGAGACCCTGCTGTGGGACTGGACCGGGGGGTGGCGGTGGGTCCGCTGGTTGGGTATCGTCGAGGCGGGCGTGCTGTTCTGGCTGGGGGCGCGGGCCCACGACGGCCGCTTCTTCCTGGGCCTGCGCCAGGCCACCGACCACCTGGCCGGGCGGGCGCCCCGGGAGCCGGCCCTGCGCACCGACGGCATCCTGGGCGTGATGCGGCATCCCTGGTACGCGGCGACCCTGGTGCTGCTGGCCTTCGGCCTGCCGGTGACGGACGTGAACCTGGCCTGGCGGCTGGTGCTGGCGGGGTACGTGCTGGTGGGCACGGAACTGGAGGAGCGCAAGCTGCTGCGGGACATCGGCCCGGCTTATGCCGCCTACCGGAAGCGGGTGCCGCGGTTCGTGCCGGGGCTGCGTTGGTCCCGGGGTCGGCCGCGAGGTTGAGCCGCCCGCGATTCCTTGCCCACGGACCCGCCCCTGGGGTATATTGGCCCGTCTCGTCCGCCCGCCCGTGCCGATGAAACGGAGACCGATGCTCGCCCAGAACCTCGTCGAGACCTTCGCCGCCGGCATCCGCCGCCATTGGGACGTGGATTGCTTCAGCGACCTCGACGGCGGCACCCTCACCTACGGCGACCTGGCCAACCGCATCCTGAAGCTGCACTGGATCTTCGCCGAGTGCGGGCTCGAGCGGGGCGACCGGGTGGCCCTGGTAGGCCGCAACTCGGCCCACTGGGCGGTCACCTACCTGGCCACCGTCAGCTACGGCGCGGTGATCGTGCCCATCCTGCCCGACTTCACCCAGGACGAGATCGAGCACATCGTGCGCCACAGCGGCGCGACCCTGCTGTTCGTCTCGGACGCCTGCTGGGACCTCCTGAACGAGGAGAAGATGCCCTCGCTGGAGGCCGTCTTCGGCCTGGCGGACTTCTCCCTGTCCTGGTCGCGCAAGGGCCGGCTGCGGGAGACCGTGGCCCACGCCGGCACCGGCTACGTCGAGCGCTACGGCAGGCTGCTGACCCGCGAGGGCCTGCGCTTCGACCCGGTGGACGGCACCGCCCTGGCGGCCATCGTCTACACGTCCGGCACCACGGGCTTCAGCAAGGGCGTGATGCTCAACCACCACTCGCTGATGGTGAACGTCCGCTACTTCAACGACAGCGTGGACCTGGCCGCCGGCGACACCATCGTCGCCTTCCTGCCGTTGGCCCACGCCTTCGGCTGCGCCTTCGATTTCCTGTCGCCGTTCCTGGCCGGCTGCCACATCGTCTTCGTGGAGAAGATCCCCACGCCCAAGGTCCTCCTGCCGGCCTTCGCCAAGTACAGGCCGGCCGTGGTGATGTCGGTGCCGCTGATCATCGAGAAGATCTACAAGAACCGGGTCAAGCCCCAGCTCGAGTCGCCCAGGGTGCAACTCATGCTCAAGGTGCCGGGGCTGCGGCAGATCGTCCACCGCAGGATCCGCGACCGGCTCTACGCATCCTTCGGCGGCCGCTTCAAGGAACTGGTGGTGGGCGGCGCGGCGCTGAACCGGGAGATCGAGGGCTTCTTCCGCCAGATCGGCTTCAACCTGACCTGCGGTTACGGCATGACCGAGTGCGGGCCGCTGATCAGCTACACCGTCTCGAACGAGAAGCCGCCCGTGGGCAGCGTGGGCCGCGTGATCCCCTACCTCGAGTGCCGTATCGCCGAGCCGGATCCCGAGACCGGCATCGGCGAGGTGCTGGTGCGCGGCGAGAACCGCATGCTCGGCTACTACCACGACGAGGAGGCGACCGCCGAGTGCATCGACCCCGACGGCTGGCTGCACACCGGCGACCTGGGCCGCCTGGACGACGCGGGCTTCCTGTACCTGACGGGCCGCTCGAAGAACATGATCCTGACCGCCTCGGGCCAGAACATCTACCCCGAGGAGATCGAGTCCCAGCTGAACAACATGCCCTGCGTGGCCGAGTCCCTGGTGCTGGAGGCCGAGGGCCGGCTGGTGGCCCTGGTCTACCCCGACCTCGAGTCGGTGGACCGCGCCTGCCTGCGCGGCCGCCAGGTCGAGACGATGATGGAGGAAAACCGCAAGGCGCTCAACGGGCGCCTGCCCGGTTACAGCCAGATCTCGCGGCTGAAGGTCCTGTACGAGGAGTTCGAGAAGACGCCGACGAAGAAAATCAAGCGGCGGCGCTACAGCGCGGCGGTCTGACCGGCGCGGATCCCGGAGGAGAATCCGATGAAGACATCCCGCAACCCCCAGGGCAGGATCATGGTCCTGGAGCTATCCGGCAAGATCATGGGCGGCCCCGACCACGACAAGTTCAAGGAGGAGATCAAGGCGCTGATCGACGAGGGCTACAAGGACGTGGTCCTGGACCTGGGCGGCGTGCCCTGGATCAACTCCACCGGCCTGGGCATCCTCATCTCCGGCTACCACTCCCTGCGCGCCGCCGAGGGCAGCATGAAGATCTGCGCGGTGAAGGAGCGGGTGCTCAGCATCTTCTACATCTCCCAGCTGCAGAACATCTTCGCGGTGTTCCCGACCCGGGACGAGGCCCTGGCCAGCTACGAATAGGCGGGGCGCCGC
>JACZKN010000456.1 GCA_014859985.1 Candidatus Krumholzibacteriia bacterium
GGCCGCACGCCGCCGGTTCGGCCCGGCCTTTATTTCACGGGTCCGCTGGGGCCCGGGTTGGCGCTGCCGTATTTGCCCAGGACCATCTTCCCGCCGCAGAGCAGGGCGTCGGCCAGCCACCGCCGGTGGCGGTCGGCGTCAGGCAGTCCCGGCCACAGGGCCGCGCCGTGCAGCACCAGGGCCAGGCCCTTCGGGTTCAGGCCGGGGGGGATGCGCAGCAGGGGCCGCAGGTCCAGCGGCGACCGCTTCACCCCCTGGATCACCACCAGCCGCGCCGGCCGCGAGCGGCGCAGCACCGGCGCCAGCAGCCGGCTGTTCAGGCCGTCGTAGGGATCGGAACCCTGGAACCCGGCCGCGGCCAGTTCGCGCCACACGCGGTCGGCCACGGCGGCGAAGCGTGCCGTCACGGCCTCAGTCATCGCCGGCTAGGTCCGCGAGGTCGACCGCCAGCTCGCCGCCGGTCTGCAGGGCCTCGACGATGCGCAGGGTGGCCAGGGTGGTGGACAGCTGCGAGGAGACGGCGATGGGCGCCCGGCCGCCGCGGATCCCGTCCAGGAAGGCCTTCACCTCGTCGGCGTGGCCCTTGCCCGGGCAGCGCTTCGTGACCTTGCGCCCGCCGTACAAGGTGACGGCCTGGAAGTTCTCCAGCACCGCCGTGCGCCCGGCCCCGTGCACCTCCAGGCGCTCCTTGGGCACGGATTTGGCGCCTTCGGCGAAGTAGCCGAGCGATCCCACCGAGCCGTCGGCGAAGCGCAGGCTGATCACCACGTTGTCGGCGGCGGTGACGTCGGCGTTGGTGGTGGCGATGGCGATGGCCGAGACCGCCACGGGATCGGCGCCGCACATGAACTGCATCAGGTCGACGAAGTGGCAGACCTCGCCCAGGATGCGCCCGCCGCCCTCGCGGGGGTCCTGGGTCCAGTGGCCCTTGGCGATGCGGCCGGCGGCCACGCGGTAGGTCATCGTCAGCGGTCCCGGTTCGCTCCCGAAGTGCTTCTTCACCAGTTGCGCCGAGGGCGAGAAGCGCCGATTGAACCCCACCTGCAGCACCGGCATGGTGCCGTCCGCCTGCCGGCGGCGGCAGACCGCGGCGATGGCCCGCAACTCTTCGAGGGTCAGGCACAAGGGCTTCTCCACGAACACGTGCTTGCCCGCCTCCAGGGCGGCCAGGGCCAGGGGGCCGTGCTGGTCATGACGCGTGGCCACCACCAGGGCGTCGGTGCCCGGGTGGGCGATCACCGCCTCGGCCGAACCCACGGCGTCTCGGAAGCCGCTGCGTGCGCCCACGTCGGCCGCCGTCAGGCCCGTGCGGGTGAAGATGGCGCCCAGCTCGGTGCGCGCGTCGTCGCGGAACGGCGGCAGCAGGAACGACTGGGCGAACGAACCCATGCCGGCGAAGCCGACGCCGATCTTTCCTTCGCTCTTGGCGCGGGCCGCGCTGACGGGCACCGCCGCGACCCGGGCCGCGCCTCCTGCCGGGTACTCCACCAGGATGCCGCAGAAGGGCTCGCTGCGATCGGCGATCATGGCGTAGGCCCGCGGCGCGTCGGCGAACGGGAAGCGGTGGGTGACCAGGGGCAGGGGATCGAAGGCCCCGGTGCCCATCAGGTCCAGAACCGCCTGCATATTGCGGCCCTCGGTCCAGCGCACGAACCCGTAGGGGTAGTCCAGGCCGCCCTCCTCGTAGGTGGGGTCGTAGCGGCCCGGGCCGTAGGAGCAGGACACCGCGAAGCTGAGCTCCTTCTCGTAGTAGTCGCTGCGGGGCAGGTCCATACCCACGGCGCCGACGACGACCACACGCCCGCGCTGCCGGCAGACGCGGCCCGCCATGCGCACGGGCTCGCTGCTGGCGGTGGCGGCGCAGATCAGCACCAGGTCGGCGCCGTGGCCGCGGCAGAAGTCGGCGACCATGGCCTCGACGGGCTCGGTGCCCAGGACGCCGGCGGCGTCGGCGCGGCCGGTTCCGCGCGCGCGCTCGACCGCCACCGGGTCGATGTCCGCAGCGAACACCCGGCAACCATTGGCTTTCAGCAGCTGGCAGGCCATCACGCCGATGGCGCCCAGGCCCACCACCACGGCGTTCTCGCCCAGGGTGGGCGCGGCCAGGCGCACCCCCTGCAGGGCGATGGCCGCCAGCGTGGTCATCGCGGCCGCGTCCGGCGACACGCCGGCCGGCACCCGGGCCACCAGGTTCACGGGCACGACCACCTCGTCGGCGTGGTTGGCGTAGCCGCCGCCCGCACAGGCCACCAGGTCGCCGGGGGCGAGCCCCTCGACGCCGGCGCCGACTTCGATCACCTCGCCGGCCAGGCTGTAGCCCAGGGGCTGAGCGCCCTCCAGCTTGTCCCTCACCTTCTGGATGGTGGGGCGCAATCCCAGCTGGCCCACCATCGCGAGCACCTGCTTGGCCTGCTCGGGCTTGGCCCGGGCCTTGCCGATCAGGGACATGCGCCCGGTGGTGATCTTGCTGCCCTCGGTGCCGGCGCTGATGGCCGACACCAGCGTGCGCACGCGCACGCAGCCGGGCCCCAGCAGGGGGGCCGGTGCCTCGACCAGGCGCACCGCACCGTCCTTGAGGGTCTGGGCCAGGATCTTCACTTGGGCTCCTTTGCCGGTAGCGCCGTATCCCCTTGTCGTCGTTACCGGTAGCCAGGGATGGCTATTAAGCGGGCTCCGCGCCGGATCCAAACCTTGATCTATAGTCCTTCCACGCCCCAATGCCAAGGTCGAACCGTGCAAACGACGCCTTCCGGGAGGCTTGCCTCGGCCCGGGGCAGGGTCTATCCTTGCCCTGACGCCGCCGCCGGCTCCACCGCGCGTCCTGCCCCCCACCCGAACCGGGACCCGACCGCCGCCATGATCTACCGCGTCGCCGCCGTCTCCTTCCTGAACACGCTGCCTTTGATCGAGCGGTTCCTGGACGGCCGCGACCCGCGGGTGGTCCTGACCCGGGCCCTGCCGGCCCTGCTGGCGGACGAATTGGCGGCCGGCCGCGCCGACGTGGCCCTCTTGCCGGTGGCCGAGATCCTGCGGGGCAAGAGCGGCGGCCTGCTGGCCCCCGGCTGGGGCATCGCCTGCCGGGGCGCCGTGGACAGCGTCAAGATCTTCGTCCACGGCGATCCTGCCCGCCTGGAGCGGGTGCGGGCCGACCGGGCCTCCCGCTCCTCGGTGGCCCTGCTGCAGGTGCTGCTGGCCGAACGCTGGGGCGCGGCGCCGCCGTTCGTGGAGGCCGAGCCCGTGCCCGGGCAGTTCCCCGAGCCGGGCGAGGGCGTGCTGGCCATCGGCGACCGCTGTTTCGCCTACGAAGGGGCGCTGCGGGCCGCCGGACAGACGGACGTCCAGGCCGTCGACCTGGGCGCCGCCTGGCTCGACCTGACCGGCCTGCCCTTCGTCTTCGCGGCCTGGGCGGTGGCGCCGGATTTCGCGGCCCGGGCCGGCGCGGCCGGGGTGCGGGAGCTGGCCGCCCTGCTGGACGAGGCCCTGGCCGACGGGTACGCCCGGCGCGCGCAGATCGCCGCCCGCGAGGGCGCCGCCGGGCGCCTGGGACCCGGCGGGGAGGCGGGTGCCGCGGCGATCACCTATTATTTCGAGCGGTCCCTGCACTTCCGCCTGGACGAGGGGGACCTGGCCGGCATCGACCGTTTCCGGCAACTCTGTGTGCAGCACGGCGTCCTGCCCGCGGGCACGGCGCCGCTCTTTCTCGTGAGGTAGCATCGCGTGCGTCCTGCCAACGGATCGTCCGGAATCGGCCCCATGGACCCCGAGCGCTTCCGCCAGCTGGTCGACCTGAAGGAGCAGCAGGAGGCCGTGCGTGAGCCTGCGCCCGTCGTGGTCGAGCCCATCCGCCTGCCGACGCGGTCCTCGGACCTCGCGCGCGAGCTGCTGGACGAGGCCCTGGAGCGGCGCCTCAGCGGCGGCGAGCTCCTGATCCTCTTCGAGGAGGCCGCGCTGCACGACCTGGGCCGGGTGGCCCACGAGCTGCGCCTGCGCCGCGCCGACCCGGACGTGGTCACCTACATCATCGACCGCAACGTCACCTACACCAACCTCTGCTACGCCGACTGCAAGTTCTGCGCGTTCAACCGCCACCTGGACGACGACGACTCCTACCTGCTGGACCTCGAGACCATCGTCGCCAAGTGCCGCACCGTGGTCGAGGCCGGCGGCAACCAGATCCTCCTGCAGGGCGGGCACCACCCCAAGCAGCGGCTGGGCTACTACGAAGAGATGCTGCAGGGCATCAAGACGGCCTACCCGGACCTGTGGATCCACGGCTTCTCGCCCAGCGAGATCCAGCACTTCGCCCGCCTGAACGGCCTGCCTGCGCCGGTGGTGCTGCAGCGGCTGAAGGAGGCCGGGCTGGACTCCATCCCCGGCGGCGGCGCCGAGATCCTCAGCGACCGGGTGCGCCGGGTGCTGGCCCCGGGCAAGGCCATGTCCGGCGAGTGGATCGAGATCATGGAGCAGGCCCACGCGGTCGGCCTGCCGACGACCGTGACCATGATGCACAGCCACATCGAGACCTACGCCGAGCGGGTCGAGCATTTCCTGCGCGTGCGCGCGAGCCAGGACAGGACCGGCGGCTACACCGCGTTCATTCCCTGGACCTTCCAGCCGGGCAACACCCCCCTGATGGACGAGCCCGAGCTGAAGGCCGCCGTCCTGGCCCACGGCTACCTGGGCGCCTCGGACTACCTGCGCAACCTGGCGATCAGCCGCATCGCCCTGGACAACTTCCGCAACCTGCAGTCCTCCTGGGTGACCCAGGGCAAGGCCGTGGGGCAGCTGACCCTCTGGTACGGCGCCAACGACCTGGGCAGCCTGATGATGGAAGAAAGCGTGGTCTCGGCTGCCGGCACCACCCACCCGTTGACGCGCGGCGACCTGGACGAGATGATCGAGGGGGCCGGCTTCCGGCCCGCGCTCAGGGACAACGGCTACAACATCGTGGACTGAACCGCGGGGGCGGGGCATGCGGCTGGCATCGGAGGGCGGCGTCGGGTTCCGCGAGGCGCAGGCGTTCCGTCTCTTGAGGCTGCGCAAGCGGGCGCGCCAGTTCGTGAAGTACCGCCCGGGGATGCCCAAGACCGTGCTCTGCGTGGTCGGCTGCCAGCGCAGCGGCACCTCCATGCTGCACCACCTGTTCCGCCTGGACCAGGACACCGTCACCTACGACGAGGTCAGCCCGCTGTCCACCCGGGATCCGGAGCGGCTGCGTCTGGATCCGCGCGAGGACGTCCAGCGGCGCATCGCCTCCGACCGGGCGCCCTTCGTCGTCCTCAAGCCCCTGGTGGAGTCCCAGAACCTGCCGCAGATGCTCGACTGGTTCCCCGACGCCCGGGCCATCTGGATCTACCGCGACTTCCGGGCCGTCGCGGCCTCAAATCTACGCTTCTTCGGCGAACGCAACGGGTTCGACGACCTGGCGCCCATCCTGGCCGGCGACTGCGCCGACTGGCGGGCCGAGCACCTGGCCCCAGCCGACGCCGAGCGGATCCGGCAGGCGGCGGCCGGGCCCCTGGGCGCCCACGACGCGGCGGTCCTCTTCTGGTGGGCGCGCAATTCCCTGTACTTTTCCCTGGGCCTGGTGTCCGATCCCCGGGTGGCCCTGTGCCGCTACGAGGACCTGGTGACCAGCCCGGCCGCGGTGATGCGCCGGGCCTACGCCTTCGTGGGCCGGCCGTACCCGGGCGATGCCATCGTCAAGGACGTGTTCGCCGGGTCGAAAGGCAGGGGCCGGGACCTGCCCCTGGGCGACGCCGTGCGGGCCATGGGCGAGGGGATGCTGGCCGAACTGGACGCGGCCCGCAGCCTTCTGCCGGAACCGGCCGCCGCCGGCCGCTGACCTCCAACTGCAGACCACCGGGACGGCGATGCTCAGCAGTTCGATGTACCTGTTCGCCTCGAAAGTGATCGGCTACGGCGTCCGCATCCTGGTGCCGATCGCCCTGGTGCGCATCCTGTCCAAGGAGGACTTCGGGGCCTACAACCAGTTCTTCCTGCTGGAGGTGCTAGTCCAGACGATCTTCCAGATGGGCGTGGTGCAATCTCTCTTCTACTTCGTGCCAAGGGATCGGGACAATGCCGGCGGCTATCTCGTCAACAGCCTGGGTCTGAACACAGTCATCTACACTTCGGCCTATGCGCTCGTCTGGTGCTTTCGCGGGCAGGTCGCGCGGCTGCTGGGTATCGGCGTCATCTTCGACTACTTCTGGTACATCTTCTTCTATGCGTTGCTCGTCATGCTGAATATCTGCCTCGAGTCCTATTGCGCCGCGCGCCGGGAGATCCGGGCGGCCTCCTTCCTGACGATCCAGCGCGAGGTCGTCGCCGCAGTCGCCACCTTTGGTGCCGCCATCGCCTACCGCAGCCTGGACAAGATCTTCCTGGGACTAGTCATCGGGCGTGCGCTATCGCTGGCGATCGGTCTCGCCTACGTGCATGTCCGCCTGAACGGCTTCGCGTCCCGCCGCTATTTCTTCAGCGTTTGGGAGCAGATACGGTACGGACTCGTCCTTGGCGTCGGTGGAACGGTCGGAACGGTCGCGATGCGCCTGCACGAGATCGCGGTGAACCGCAATTACGACATCGAGACGTACGCCGTCTACGCCGCCGGCCTGAAGCAGATACCCGTCCTTCAGTTCTTCTCCCAGTCGATTGCCGCCGTCGCGCTCGGTCAGTTCGCGATGCTGGTCAAGAACGACGACTGGTCGGGTGTCCGCCAGTTCTGGGATCGCATTCTTGGAACGATGTACGGGGTCGGACTGCCGGTCATCCTGCTTTTCGTGGCCGTGGCGGATCCGCTGGTCCGTCTGATGTTCACCAGCGAATACGCAGGGGCGGTTGCGATCTTCCGCCTGAATCTGCTGGGCACGTTGTCGCTCGTGCTGAACTCCACGTTGGTGCTCAGGGCGATGGATCGGAATGACGTGACCCTGAAGGTCAATATCGGCATGTTCGTGCTGCTGTTTCCCGCCTTGTACGCCGGCATGAAGCTGGCAGGGCTGGAGGGGATCATCGCCGCCCACGGACTGCTGTTGCTGGTGAACCGGATCGCCGCGCAGGCCTATTTGAACCGTCTTGTCCCGGTCCATCTCGGCTACGTACCTTCCCCACAGTCGGTTCGGGCGTTCTATGTGGGAGGCTGGCGGCGCGCGGTCGCCTGGGCCGGGCGCCGGCGGAGCCGCTGACGAGCGCCGCAAGGCGGTTTCCTCGGCCCGGCCGTACGGGTCTGCGCCTTGCATGTTCCCGATTGTCGCCCGCAAATCGTGCAGAATCCAACGACCACGCCATCTGGGGGTCTCAGCATGAATTATCGACTCGGGATCCCCGGCATGTCCTGGCTGTTGACAGTGCTCGCACTTGCCGCCTGCTCCACGCCTTCCGAACCGGATCAGCCCGGGCCCCTGCCCGTCCACGACGGCAGCCTCCGTACCGCGGCCATCGACTACGAGGTGGGTGATCTGTCCGCCCCCGAGGTCATGGCCAAGTACGCCCGGGTTGATCTGTTGATCGTGCAACCCTGGCGCTTCTGGGACCGAGAGATCTACGCGGGGGACCTGGACCTCATCCGAGCCGCGAACCCCGGCGTCAGGATCGTGGCCTACCTGCGCCCCTTCAATGTCCGTGCCGTCTGGAGGGAGACCGCGGGCCGCTATACCGGCGCCCTGTGGGATGTCTGCTCACCGCACTTGGTCCGGACCGTCAATGGCGACACGGCCTCGGTGTGGCCGGGCTCGTACGTCTACAACCTGCTGGACCCCGCGGTGCGCGCCGACGTGCTGGACGTCTTCGCCGCCTACCAGGGCACCGGTGGCAACACCTTCGACGGCGTCTTCTGGGACAACTTCTGCACGAAGCTTTGGGGCGCCGACGACCCGAACCTGAACGACGGCGAGATCGACCTCGACGGCAACGGCGTCGGCCACTTCTCCGATCCCGACGAGATCGCGGCCATGCACCGGGCCCAGGAGGCGTGGGTCCGCGAGCTGCGCGCCCGCTTCGGCGAGGGCTTCATCCAGATCGCCAACGGCGACCGCGCCCTGGTGGATTCGACTTTCGCCGCCACCGTCGACGGCATGTTCTACGAGGGCTTCCCCACCGTGGGCTTCCCCGGCGACAACACGTGCTACGCGGCGCTTGATCCGGACCGGTTCAACAACCTGTTCGCCGCCAGCCGCTGGCCACGCACCCGCAACGGCGGGCCCTGGGCGATCCCCACCTTCATCCGCAACGTCGGCGGGTTCGTCGACCAGACCGGCACCTACCGCCCCACCAACACCGGCGACTTCCTGCGGGCCCTGTGCCTGCTGACCGGCGCCACCTCCCTGCACACCGATCTGAGCGGGCACCCACGCGCCGGTATCCCGGCCGTGGAACTGGACCTGGGCCTGCCCCTGGGCCCGACCGAGATCACCGGCAACCTCTACCGCCGGACCTTCGCCGGGGGCACGGTCGAGGTGATCCTGGATACCGGGGTATGGCCGACGCCGTTCTCGTTCACCATCCGCGGGACCGACGGCCGCAACATCCAGAAGATCGACGCGCCCTACGCCTACCCGTAGGCGCGCCTAGGGGCCGGCGGTCGCGGCGGCCTCGCCCTCCAGCCACGCGCTCCCGTAGATCTCCCGCGGGAAGATCCGCGGCACCAGCCCGTACAGGAACTGCCGCAGCTTCAGCGCCAGGTGGCTGGCGTCGTGGGCGCCGCAGACCGTGCGCAGGTACGCCTCCAGGGTGAAGATCTGGATCTCCACCGGGAAGCGGTAGGCCGGCCCGCCGCGGGGGTCGGGATAGAGGATATCCACGTCCCCCTTGAACACCTTGAACTGCTTGCTGCTGAACTCGTTCAGGTCCTGGCCGGACTCGGGCGAGAGCGTGTCCGTCACGTTGCGCCAGCCGAAGGGCGCGCCGACGGCGGCGTCCAGCAGCAGCAGCAGGTCGTCCAGGGCGTCGTTGTCGTGGACGATGAACATGGCCCCGACCATGTCGGCGATGACGTCGGGGTTGTTGATGCCGTTGCGGATCATCTTCGAGAGGATGGAGCCGCTGGTCTGCTGGCGCATCTCGCTCCAGCGGATCCGCTCGAGCACCTGGTGCCGCCCGTCGACGATCTCGAAGCTCACCGGCGTGACCGAGCGCTTGAAGCGGCAGCTGTAGTAGAGGATGTCCAGGGCGACGTCCCGCCCCGCCTCGGACTTCTGCAGGAAGGTCGAACGGAAGTGCCAGCGCCGGTCCTGCGCTCCCGGCCGCGCCGTGTAGACGATGTTCGCCCCGTCGTCGCTGATGTGGAAGCCGATGTCCAGGTCGTGCACCTGGCTGGTGTGGCGCCACAGCCCCGCGTTCAGCAGGTGCTCGAAATGCTCCATGTGCTGCTGCCCGTCCTGCACGTGGCGCGACTGGTCGATCTGCAGCAGGGTCTGGGCCAGGAACAGCTTGCGCCGGGCCTCGTAGGCCAGCCGGGGCTGGTCGGCCCGGAACGACAGGGCGATCAGCCCGCGCACGTCGTCGCAGTCCGCCACCTCGGGCAGGAGCAGCACGTGGGGCCGGGCCGCGGCCGGCAGCAGCTCGATCGTGGAGGCCAGGTAGACGTCCGCCTCGTCCAGGTAGTCGGCCGCCCGCGCGGTGAGCACGGCCAGGTCCGCCTGGTCCTCGTCCCCCGGCTGCAGCAGGCGGGCCAGCTCGCGGCGGTAGGTCTCGTCGTCGCCGAGCATCCGGCGGTACTTCTGGCGCGTCAGGGCCAGCACGCGGGAGCGGCTGGCGCCGAAGGCCGGGTCCAGCAGGGGGTGGGCGGCGTGGTCCACCGCCCAGATGTCCCCCCCGTTGTCGTGGCGGATGCGCGACGCATCGACCCAGCTCTGGTACATCGTTCTCCCGTTCAGGCCAGGTCCAGCACCCGGGCCAGGTCTCCCTCCAGGTCGGCGTAGTCCTCGCAGCCGACGGCGATGCGCACCAGGTCGTCGCTGATGCCCGCCTGCAGCCGCTCCGCCAAAGGCACGCCCGCGTGGGTCATGCTCGCCGGGTGCTCGATCAGGGTCTCGATGCCGCCCAGGCTGACCGCCAGCGTGGCCACCTGGACGTTGTTGATCACCGTCTTGCCGGCCTCCAGGCCGCCCTTGACGCCGAAGCTCATCACCGCGCCGGGTCCGCGCATCTGGCGCCGCCCCAGCGCGTACTGGGGGTGGCTCTCCAGGCCCGGGTAGCGGATCCAGTCCACCTTCGGGTGCTTCTCCAGGAAGGCCGCCAGCTTCAGGGCGTTCTCCTGGGCGCGCTCCATGCGCAGGCCCAGGGTCTTGACCCCGCGCAGCACCAGCCAGGCCTGGTGGGGATCCATGGTGCCGCCGAAGTTGGTGTGCACCTTGCGCAGCCGGGCCAGCACCGCCTTGTCCTTCGCAACCACCATGCCCGCCACCACGTCGGTGTGCCCGTTGATGAACTTGGTCATGCTGTGAAGGACGATGTCCGCGCCCAGTTCCAGGGGATTCTGCAGGTACGGCGAGGCGAAGGTGTTGTCCACCACGAGCAGGGCGCCCGCGCCGTGGGCGATCTCCGCGCAGGCCTTGATGTCCGTCAGCTTCAGCGTCGGGTTGGCCGGCGTCTCGAGGTACACCAGCTTCGTCTCCTTGCGCATCACCTTGGCCAGGTTCTCCGGGTCGGCGGTGTCCACGAAGTCGCTCGCCACTCCGAACCGCGGGTACTCGGTCTCCAGCACCATGCGGCTGGGCCCGTACAGGCTCTCGGTGGCGGCCACGTGGGTACCCTGGCCCAGGAACGTCAGGTAGACCATGTTCACCGCGGCCATGCCGGTGGCCGCGGCCAGGCCGCCGCAGCCCCCCTCGAGGTTGGCGATGTTGGTCTCCAGCGCCTCGATGGTGGGGTTGCCCAGCCGCGTGTACTTGAAGCCGGGCTCGCCGCGGAAGCAGGCCGCGCCGTGGTCGGCGTCGCGGAAGGCGAAGGTGCTGGTCTGGTAGATGGGGGTGGAGACGGCGCCGGTGGCGGGATCGACGTGCTGGCCCGCGTGGATGATGCGGGTCATGGGGCCGCGCTTCTCGATGTCTTTCATGCCCTCGTAACCTCCGGAGGTAGGGATCGCGGCGGATCGAAGCGCCCGTCGCTTGCCTGCAGCATGCGGATCCAATATCAGCGTTCGGTCCATGATCCACAATGCCAAGTTCAGTGTTTGCGCAGGGGAAGTAGCGGCGCCGTGTTGGAGTCGGCAGCCGAATCTGCTATCATCCTGGTAGGTTCGATCCGCAATCGCGTAGGCCATGATCGGCGTTCCGGCGCTGCCAGGACGCAACACGGGGTTCCCATGCCGGCACGTTCCCGTCCGCGGTCCCACACGAGACCAGCTTCAGCCATACGAGCCCACTATGAGATAGAGCGGGCCCTGGCGGCCCGGCTGCTCGCTGCACCTGCGGCCGAGCGCTCCCGCACCTACGGCGAAGTCTACGACGAGCTTTTTCGCCGCGTGCCCGACCATCCGCAACTGCAGCGCGCGCAAGATCCTGCAGCGCGCGCACGGGAGATCGCGGCGATGGCCGGCGTGCTCGCCCGGCTGGTGCCGGCAGGGTCGGTCTACATGGAGGTCGGCGCCGGTGATTGCGCACTGACCCGGCTGGTTGCCGCGCGGGTGTCCCGGGCCATCGCCATCGACGTCTCGGAGCTCGTGGTCGGCGCGAACGCCCTACCTGAGAACGTCGATTTCGTGATCAGCGACGGGCGCCGCTTCGACGTCGTCGACGGGTCGGTGGATTTCGCCTTCAGCAACCAGCTGCTCGAGCACCTGCATCCGGACGACGTCGGCCTGCATCTCGCCGAGGTCTGGCGCGTGCTGCGTCCCGGAGGCCGCTACTTCATCATCACGCCCAACGCGCTGACCGGGCCCCACGACATTTCGCGCGGCTTCGACGCCACCGCCACCGGACTGCATCTGAAGGAGTTTCGCAACGGGGAACTTGCCGCCGCCTGCCGCGACGCCGGATTCCGCCGGGTCGAGATTCTCGTGATGCGCGGCACCCGAATACTGCGGATCCCCCTGTGGCTCATGCAGCTGATCGAGGGACTGATCAGCCGGTTGCCGCGGGCCCCTCGGGCGTGGTTGCTGGGTCGGCGGTCGATGCGCAACGGGTTGGGCATCAAGCTGGTGGCGATTCGCTAGGCCATCGACGATGAGATGTCTCGGCGG
>JACZKN010000054.1 GCA_014859985.1 Candidatus Krumholzibacteriia bacterium
CTCCCAGGCCGCTGCGTCGGCCAGCGTGTGCAGGTCCAGGGTGCGGGGCGCGGCAGGAGCGCCGGCCGCCGCCCCCGCCAGGCCGGCCTCGTCCCAGACGCCCAGCACGAGTTTCGTGGCCTGGAAGATCTTGTTGCAGAAGTTGCGGCCCACCTCGAGGGTCGGTTCCTCGAAATTGATGTCCGCTCCCGTGGGCGTCAGCATCACCAGGCTGCAACGCAGGGCGTCGGCGCCGTAGACGTCGATCAGGTCGATGGGGTCGGGGCTGTTGCCCAGCGACTTGCTCATCTTGCGGCCCTGCCCGTCGCGCACGATGCCGGTGAAGAGCACCTCGCCGAAGGGCTTCTCGCCCAGGAACTCGTAGCTCGCCATGATCATGCGCGCGACCCAGAAGAAGATGATGTCGGCCGCCGTGACCATCACCGTGGTGGGGTGGAAGCGCTCCAGGTCGGGCGTGCGCCCGGGCCAGCCCAGGGGCGAGAAGGTCCACAGCCAGCTGGAGAACCAGGTATCGAGCACGTCCTCGTCCTGGGCCAGGTCCGTGCTTCCGCAGTGGGGACAGGCCCCGGGCGCCGCGGAGGCGGCGATCTCCGCCGCGCAGCCGCCGCAGTACCACACGGGGATCCGGTGCCCCCACCACAGCTGCCGGCTGATGCACCAGTCGCGGATGTTGCGCATCCAGTTGTGGTAGACGCCGACCCAGCGCTCGGGGTACAGGGTGATCTCGCCCGATTCCACCGCCCTGACCGCGGGCGCGGCCAGCTCGTCCATCTTCAGGAACCATTGGCGCGAGAGGTACGGCTCGATCACGGCGCCGCAGCGGTCGTGGTGCCCCACCTGGTGGACGTGATTCTCCACCTTGTCCAGCAGGCCCTCGGCCTCCAGGGCGGCGACGACCCGGCGGCGGCACTCGTCGCGGTCCAGGCCCGCGAAACGGCCCGCCTGTTCGTTCATGACCCCCGACGGCGTCATGCACACCACCTGCGGCAGGTCGTGGCGGCGGCCCACCTCGAAGTCGTTCGGATCGTGGGCCGGCGTGATCTTCACGAAGCCGGTGCCCTTTTCGGGATCGGCGTGGTGGTCGCCGATGACGGGGATCATGCGGTCGGTCAACGGCAGCCGCACCTTGCGGCCGATCAGGCCGCGGCGCTCCGGGTCGGACGGGTGCACCGCGACGGCTGTGTCGCCGAACATCGTCTCCGGCCGCGTCGTCGCGACGGTGACGTACCCCGGCCCGTCGGCGAACGGGTAGCGCAGGTGCCACAGGTGGCCCTGCACCTCCCTGTGCTCCACCTCGTCGTCGCTGATGGCCGTCAGGTCGCGGGGGCACCAGTTCACCAGGTAGACGTCCCGGTGGATCAGGCCCTTCTCCTTCAGGCGGACGAAGGCCTCGGTGACGGCGCGGTTGCGCGCCTCGTCCATGGTGAAGGCCTCGCGGCTCCAGTCCAGGGAGCAGCCCAGGCGCTTGATCTGCCGGACGATGCGGCCGTGGGTGTGCTCCTTCCAGGCCCAGGCCCTCTCCAGGAACGCCTCGCGTCCCAGCTCGCGCTTGTCCAGACCCTCGTCGGCCAGGAGGCGCGTGACCACCTGTTCGGTGGCGATGCTCGCGTGGTCGGTGCCCGGCACCCACAGGGTCGGTCGGCCGCGCATCCGCGCCCAGCGGATCAGCGTGTCCTGGATCGAGTTGCCCAGGCAGTGCCCCATGTGCAGGATGCCCGTCACGTTGGGCGGCGGCAGGGTGATCACGAACGGCTCGCCGTCCAGGTCCGCCTCGGGCGCGAAGAGGCCCGCCCGCTCCCAGGCCTCGTACCACTTGGTCTCGAGGCCGCCGGGGGCGTACTGGGCCATGCTGCGGATGTCGTCCACTCTGTGCTCCCGTGCGCGGGTCCGCCGGACGGACCGCTTGGGCATGCCTGCCGAAGGGGCCGAGGAACGCTGAATCTAACACCTGCTCCGCGGACGGGCAACGACGGCGCGGGGTCCCGTGGCGCGGGGACCCTGGGCGGCCCCGCCCCGATCGCGGGGGCCGAGCGCATACCTAGGCAACCTGGTTTGTCCTCTAAGTGCTTCTTGTTGATGTTTTGTACTCTAGCCGGCTTGGCGTTGGCCCGGAGAGCATGGATTCTTCGTAAATAGCGCAAAAAATACTTTTCACGCCCTGCGATTTGGCGTAGTCTGCGAGGCAGGCATAAGCGCCCTGGAACGCCATCGTCTGGACATACGAGGGGGAACGATTATGAAACAGATTGTTACCGCAGCTTTCCTGTTCACGCTGGTCTTCACTGCCGCCTCCGCGTGGGCGCAGCTCGATCCCGACGACGACGGCATCGGGGTCTACTTCGATCCCTGCGCCTGCGTCAACTGCGTACCCATGGAGCCGGGCCCGCAGCAGGGCTACATCGTGATCACCCATCCGACGGCCCAGCAGGACGGCGTCGGCGGCTGGGAAGCGAAGATCTGGACCGAGGGTCCCGGCGTCATCACCGGCGTGACGTTCCAGGGGCAGGCGATCAACTTCGCCAACCGTGAGGACGAGTTCATCGTCGGCATCGCCGTTCCGCTGTACAACCCGTTCATGTACCCTGCGGTCATCGTCGCCACCATCGACTTCCTGCTGCTGGAGGATTCCGAGCCCCTGCATTGGTACATCGACGGCGTCTACTTCCACTCGCTGCCCGAGAAGGTGCCGGCGTACCTGGACGGGGACGACTACAACATCATCATCGAGCTGCAGCAGCCCACGGGCGGCCCTACCATCCCGGTCGCGACCATCAACGGCGACTGCGCCGTGCCCACCACCGAGGCCAGCTGGGGCGGGGTGAAATCGCTTTTCCGGTAGGCGGGACCAAAAGGGAGAACATGGGAGCCGCCCCCCCACGGGGCGGCTTCCTGTTTCCGGTCCCGCCGCGCCGTGCTAGGATCGCGGCGCCGCCGATCCGGAGGTTCCGCCCTGCGCCGTGATCGCCTCACGCCCCCGTCCCCTTCCGAGCGCGCGACGCGCCTGCTTGGCCTCGCGGTGGCCGCCCCCCTGCTGCTGGCGCTGGCGCTGCCGGTCGCCCTGAACATCGCCCGCGGACCCGACTTCGGCCTCTCCGTGCACGAGCTGAGGATCGTCAGCCTGCGCGACGGCGGTCCTGCCGCGGTCGCGGGGCTCGTACCCGGCGACCGGCTCGCCACCGTCGGCGGCAGCGCCGTCCGGAGCATGGCCCAGTACTACGCGGCGATGGCGGCGGCGGCATCCCTCGAGCCCCTGGAAGTGGAAGTCCTGCGCGACGGACGGCCCCGCACCGCCACGCTCGTGCCGGCGCGCCCGACCCGCGGCAGCATGATCCGCCACTACAGCACCTGGTTGACCGGCCTGGCCTTCCTGGCCATCGGCTGGTGGGTGCTCCTGCAGCGGGGCGACCTGGTGGCCCGCAACTTCTTCGCCCTGTGCTTCATCTTCGCCTTCTTCCTGAGCGACGTGCCCAACCATCCGAACGTGACCTACATGGTGGTCAAGGACCACCTGCGCACGTTGATGCAGTACCTGCTGCCCGCCTACTTCCTGCGCTTCTTCCTGTTGTTTCCCAGCCCGGACCGGCACGTCCCCCGGGCGGCGACGCGGCGCGTCCAGCGGCTGCTGCTGGGCCCCGGCCTGTTGCTCTTCGCCGCCAGCGCCGCGCTCGAACCGGTCCTGCGGCAGCCCCCCGGTACCGCGGCCCACGGGCTGGTGCAGGCGGCCAGCCTGGTTTACGCCCTGGGGTTCTTCCTGGCGGGGCTGGTGGTCTTCGCCCGGCGCGCGCTGCGCCGCGACCGGCCCATCCGGCGCACCAAGATGCTGGTGGTGCTGGCGGGGCTGGCGGCCGGCCTGCTCCCCTTCCTGGCAGCCATGGTGCTGGCGAACGTCGTCCCCGACACGGCCGAAGGACCGTGGCCGACGCTGGCCCTGAGCCTGGTCCTGGTGCCGGTGAGTTTCGGCCTGGCCATCCTGCGCTACGGGGCCCTGGACGCGGCCTTCGTGGTGCGGGTCAGCCTGATCTACGGCCTGCTGACCCTGCTGCTGGTGGCGGCCTTCTTCCTGGTGGTGGTCGGCCTGGGCACACTGCTCTCGCGGGTCTTCGCCGTGTCCGCGTATCCGTTGCTGCTGATCATCGCCGCGGGCAGCAGCCTGGCGGTGCAGCCCCTGCGCCGCCTCGTGCAGGACTGGATCGACCATGCCCTCTATCCCGCGCGCAGGGTGCACCGGCGCACCGTCGCCGGCCTGGGCGACGAGTTGGCCGGCCTGATCGAACTGGACGACGTGGTGGCGGCTCTCGGCGGGCGCCTGCGCGAACTGTACCGTCCCGACACCTTCTCCGTGCAGCTGTCCCCCGGGCCCGGCCTGGACTTCGCGGCCCCCGACGGCAGCGGCGGCCTTGCGGCGGACAGCACCCTGGTCCAGCTGCTCGGCCGCCTGCGGCGGCCGGTCTTCACCGAGGAGGCGGAGGACCTCCTGTTCACCGAGGACGTCGACGCCTCGTCGCTGCGCCTGCTGACGCGGCTGGGCGCGGTGCTGCTGGTGCCCCTGGTCAGCGGCAACCGCCTGGTGGGCTTCCTCTGCTTCGGCGCCAAGGGCGGGGGCGCCCTCTACACGCAGGAGGACCTGGCCAACCTGCGGGGGCTGGCCCTGCAGGTGGGTTCGATCATCGAGAGCCGGCGCCTGTACCGGGACGTCCTGGAACAGGAGCGTCTCGAGGCGGAACTGGCGGTCGCGCGGGACATCCAGGCCAGGCTGCTGCCCACCGCGCCCCTGGTCACCCCGGCCTACGCGGTGGCCGGACGCAACGTGCCCTGCCGGGCCGTAGGCGGGGACTACTTCGACTATTTCCTGCGGGAGAACGGGCACCTGGCGCTGGCCATCGCCGACGTGGCCGGCAAGGGCGTGCCGGCCGCGCTGCTGATGACCACGGTGTGCACGGTCTTCCGGCGCGAGGCCGAGGGTGGCGATCCGCCGGCCGCGGTGGTCCGCCGCGTCAACGCCCGGGTGGGCGAACGGATCACCCCGGGCCGTTTCGTCAGCTTCTTCTTCGCCGACCTGGACCCCGGCGGCGGCCTGCTGAGCTACTGCAACGCCGGGATGGACCCGCCGGTGCTGCTGCGCCCGGGCAGCGGGCACCACCAGCGCCTGCGCAAGGGCGGGCCGGTGCTGGGGGCGGCGCCGGACCATCCCTACCGCGAGGGCGCGCTGCGGCTGGCGGCCGGCGACCGGCTCTTCCTGCACACCGACGGGCTGACCGACGAGCGCAATCCGGCCGGCGAGTTCTTCGACGTGGAGCGCCTGCTCGTGGCGGTCGAGGCGGACCTGGAGGCGGAACCGGACAAACTGCTCGGCAGGGTTTTTGCCGCTGTGGACGCCTTCGGCGGCGGCTCGGAATCGGACGACAAGACCGCCATCCTCTTGTCCATCAAGGAATTATGTGGTTATCGGAACGACGGCCCTCTTTTTGCACAGGCAGGGCGGGATCCGGTCGATACCCGCGGGCTGCCGGGGGCGCGATAACCCCCTCAAGGGAACGACGGGACGGCCGAATCCACAACGGTCCGCAACTGTCGCACCCCTGGCACGGAAAGGGGGGATCGTCATGGAATACGCGCTGACCGTCGTCACCGTGCTCACCCTGATCGATCTCTTTTGGTGGTTGAGAAAATGATCGTGAGTCCCTAGGACCCCTGGTTGTCAGGCTCGAGGCCGCAGCCAGGGGTCAACCTCTGCCCGGCACCACCGACCCGCTCCCGCGCCGCGCCGCCGGCAACCGTTCAGGACCCGAGCACCCCCCGCAGCGCCGCCTCGTAGTCCGCCTTCGCGTAGGCGCCCACCCAGATCTCGCGGATCACTCCCTCGGCGTCGATCAGGTAGGTGGTCGGGATGCTCTGCAGCCCGCCGTAGTCGCGGGCCGTCTCGTACTCTTCGTCCATCAGGGCGTTGGGGAAGGTCAGGTTGCGGTCGGCGAGGAACCTGGCCACGGCGTCGCGGCCGTCGCGGCCGAAAGCCACGCCCACGACGGTCAGTCGGCCGTCGTACTGGTCGTGCAGTTCCTGCAGGTGGGGCATCGCCCGCCGGCAGGGCGGGCACCAGGTGTCCCAGAAGTCGAGGATGACGGCCCGGCCCCGCAGGTCGGACAGGCGGAGCGTGCCGCCGCCCACCTTCTCCAGGGTGAAGTCGGGCGCCGGGGTGCCCTTGGCGGCCACCGCGGCAGCCCCGGAGGCGGCGGGGCGGTCCTTGTCGCCGCAGCCCGCAGCCAGGGCCAACAGGAGAACCGGGAGCGCGCCCGCGCGCAGGCGGGCCGGCAGGAACGTGGGCACAGGGAGTCCTCCGGTCTTGAGGTGGCAGGCCGCCGGGCCGAAGGCCCGGCCGTTGGCGGCACCGGGGCCAATGTCGTCAACGATGCAGGACTTCGCAACTGTCGCCGGAATCGCGGGAACCCCGGCCTTGTGCCAGGCATATTCCAGCGTATAGTTACGCCGAACCGCCGCCGCACCGCCCCGTGCAGGCTTTCCCGTACCCCGGAGGACACCTCCCCGATGCGTATCCGCTGCCAACGCGGCCGTCCTGCGGCCCGCCACGCCCTGCCGCTGCGTGCCCTGGTCGTGTTGCTGGCCTTGGCCGCCGCCCCGCCGGCCGCCGCCGCAAGCCTTACCCTGGAGGTGGCCGGCGACGCGCCCGCCGCGGAGATCGGCCAGGACCTGGTCCTGCAGCTGGTGCTGCGCAGCGCCGGCGCGACCCTGGATCCGGCCGCCGTGGTCGTCCGGGTCGAGGCACCCGGCGGTTTCCTCGGCACCCCCTATCCCCTGCGGCCCCTGGCCGGCGGGTCGGCCCGCGAACTGCGCTTCGAATGGGCGGCCCCGGTCGCGGCGGGCACGGCCGCCGGACCACGGACCCTGACCCTGCTGGCCGAGGCCCCCGGCCCGGACGGCACGCTGACCGCCCGCTGGTCCGGGACCGTGGCGGTGGACTACGGCAAGGACTGGTCCGCCGACCGCATCACCGCGTTCATCGACCAGCGCGGCCTGCCGTTCTTCCTGGTGCTGGTGTTCGGGTTCGGCATCCTGATGAGCCTCTCGCCCTGCATCTACCCCATGATCCCCATCACCCTGGCGGTGATCGGCGCCCGCAGCCAGGACAAGGGCGCCGCCCACGGCCTGGCCATGTCGGTGACCTACGTGCTGGGCATGGCGCTGGTCTACGCCGTCCTGGGCGCGTTGAGCGCCACCGTCTTCAGCGGCATCACCGCGTTCATGCAGAGCCCGGTGGTGGTCGGACCCATCGCCCTGCTGCTGGTGGCCCTGGCGTTCAGCATGTTCGGCGCGTTCGAGCTGCAGGCGCCCCGGTTCATGCGCGACCGCCTGCAGGGCACCGGCGGCGCCCGCTCGGGCGTGGTCGGCGTCTTCGCCATGGGCATGGTGGCCGGCCTGGTGGCCAGCCCCTGCGTCGGGCCCTTCCTGGCCGCCCTGCTGGTGTGGGTCGCCACCACCGGCAACTGGGTGCTGGGCTTCGTCTCGCTCTTCGCCTTCGGCCTCGGCATGGGCCTGCTGCTGATCGGCGTGGGCACCTTCCCGGCCCTGCTGGGCTCGATGCCGCGCAGCGGCGGCTGGATGGAAACCATCAAGAAAGCCATGGGCCTGCTGCTGCTGGCCATGGCCTTCTGGTTCGTGCGCCCGGGCATCTTCCTGCCGGCTGCGGTGTTCTATCCCCTGCTGGGCGCCACCGCCATCCTCGTGGGCGTCTTCCTCGGCGCCTTCGACGCCGTGGCGCCGGGCACCGGCTGGTGGGACCGCACGCGCAAGGGCCTGGGCATCATCGCCCTGGTCGCGGGCCTGTACCTCCTGGGGGGATCGTTCCTCGCCCACGGCCTGCTGATGCCCTCGCCGCTGCCCGGAACCGCGGCGGTGCGGACGGTCCCCGCGCCCACGGGGCAGACGACGGCCGCCGCCGACCAGGCCGCCACCTTGCCGGACAAGGTCGCCTGGGAACTGGTGCGCACCGGGGACGGGGCGCGCGCCTTCCTCGACACCAGGCTGGCCGAGGCCAAGGCCGCCGGTCGTCCGGTGCTGATCGACTTCTGGGCCGAGTGGTGCGTCTACTGCAAGAAGCTCGACAAGTCGGTCTGGAACCAACCCGCCGTGGTGGGCGAGGCCCAGCGCTTCCTGACCATCAAGGTCGACGCGACGGCCCCGGACGACGCCGAAATGGCGGCGATCAAGGCGGGCTGGGACGTGGCGGGGCTGCCGCGCGTGGTCTTCATCGACAGCCGGGGCGAGTACCTGGCCGGCCGGTCCACCGGCTTCCTGGAGGCCGACCAGATGCTCGAGCGCATGCAGTCGATCCGCTGACCGCGGCGCGGCCCGCTACTGGAACCGGACCTCGGAGCGGTAGTCCACGTCGAAGACCTTCAGCGGCCCCCCGAATTCGTTCTCGGTGAGGATCTCCGGCATCCCGTCGCCGTCGATGTCCAGCAGCTCGATCATCCCGTAGAACTGCTCGTCCTCCCATTCCACGTCGCCGGAGACCGTATCCAGCACCTGCCCCGAGTTCAGCACGATCTCCATGCGGCCGTCGCCGTCGACGTCGCCGCAGCGGATCATGGTCGCCTCGTACTCGCGGATGCTGGTGAACTCGCGGGTGAAGTTCACCCCGTCCACGTAGACGATGCGACGGTCGGCCAGGAGCACGATCTCCCGGGCCGGGTCCTCGTCCACGTTGGCGACGGTGAAGCAGGCGATGGACTGGTACTCGCCCGGCAGGGACTCCCAGACCTGCGCGTAGTCCGCCAGGCGCCAGACGTAGATCTTGCCGCCGGTGGTGCGGCACACCAGGGAGTCGTCGAAGCCGTCGCCGGCCAGGTCGGCCGCCAGGATCTCCTCGGGCACGCCGCTGAGCCGGTTGCTCTTCCAGATGCGGGCGACGCCCCTGCCGTCGGCCTTGAACACCTGCACCGTGCCGAAGCGTTCGGCCACCGCCAGGTACATGCCCTGTTCACCGTCCAGGGGTTCGAACATGGTGACGTGGTCCAGGCGGTTCGCCGCCCAGGACAAGCCCCGGTACTGCTCGTAGCCCAGTTCGGACTGGGCCCCGGCGCCGCCCGCCAGGACCAGCGCGGCGACCAGGAAGAGCAGCGGCAGGGGCGACCGGAAGCGGCGGCGCGGCGTGCGATGCATGGCTGACCTCGCAGGGATGGCGCCGGCGGCGAGCGGCCGCGGCCGGCGGCGTGTCGGGCGGGGTGACGTGGGGACCAATATAGGCCAAAGCGGGCGCGAGGTCACCCCCGCGCCGGGCGCGCGGGCCTCACCCGGGGAACGGTACGCCCACGCCGCCGACCACCTGCCAGGCGTCGTGGTTGTGGTGCTGGCGCAGGTGCATCCGGTATTGCCCGCGCACCACGATGCACCAGCGGCCGGAGGTCAGCCATTCCTGCCCGATCTCGACGACGCCGGACCAGTACTTGTCGAACCGGCTGCCTGCGGTCCCCGGCTCGGTGAAGCGCGTGGCGCCCAGGCCCAGGCCCAGGAACAGCCGGACCTCGGTGTCGCCCCGGCCGCGGTCGCGCAGGTACCGGCGCACGATGCCGTCCGCCGACAGCACGTTGTCCGTGTCCGAGAGGTTCTGGTAGTCCGCCTGCAGCACGAGGCCGCAGTTCCAGTCGTACAGGAAGTCCAGGAAGGCGACCGCCGAGCCCGGCCGGAACACCACCGCCCCGCCGTAGGCGGGCGCCAGGGCGTCCTGGCCCGGTTCGAGTCCGCCGCCGAGACCCACGTAGCCCACGAGCAGGATCGGGGCCGTGAACGGCTCGGCGAGCCGGGAGCGGGGCAGCTGCAGCCGCGGGCTGTCGGCCAGGGTCTGGGCGGTGGCCCCGGCGGCCCAGGCCCAGCCCGGGACGGCAAGGGCCGCGAGGAAGACCCGGAACCACGGCGACCGGGCGAAGGGGTTGCGGGGCAAGGGCACGCTCCTGGGTACGTGGGCGGCTGCCGCCCAGCGGGTCTGCGGCCGGTGTGCAAGGGAGGTGCCAACCGGCGCGGCGCCGGGTTCGACGCAAATCGTTGCCGCCGATCGACCTTGTGCGCTACTGTGGCCCGCGTCGGCCCCGGCCGCACCCCGGGGCGCGGTCCGGTTGACCGGAATCCTGGCAGCAGAAGGAAGCGGCCCGATGGCGCCCCCCGCATCCCCGATCCTCCCGGGTCCTCCGGATCCTCCGGATCTTCCGGACAAGCTGCTGACCCTGGCTACCCGCGGCACGGCCGAGCTCCGGGTCCAGCGCTCGCGGTTCCTGGCCTGGGCGGCCCCGGCCGCCGACCAGGAGCAGGCCCGGGCGGTGATCGCCGAAGCGGCGCGGCAGCACCACGACGCCCGCCACGTCTGCTGGGCCTGGCGGCTGGGCCACCTCCGGCAACCGCGGGAGAACCGCAACGACGCGGGAGAACCGTCCGGCACCGCGGGCGAGCCCATCCTGGCGGCCCTGCGGCGGGCCGACCTGGTGGATTGCGTGGGCGTGGTGGTGCGCTGGTTCGGCGGGGTCAAGCTGGGTACCGGAGGCCTGGCGCGGGCCTACGGCGACGCGATGGAGGCGGCCCTGGCCGCGGCGGCGCGCCGTGAGATCCTGCTGGGGCGCCGCTTCACCCTCCGTTTCCCCTACCCCCTGCAGAAGACCCTGCTGCGCCAGCTCGAGACCCGGGGCGGCCGGGTCATCGACGAACGATGGGCCGTGGACGTGGCCTGGACCGTCTGGCTGCCCCACTCCCGCGCCGCCGGGTTCCCCGCCGCCGTGGTCGAGGCCACCGGCGGTGCCGTCACCCCCGCAGCCCTGCCGGACGCCTGACGGCCCACCCCGAAAAGTCAGGGGGCCCCGGCGCCACCGGAGCCCCCTGCGTTCGCCCGTGCCGGTCGCTCAACCCGGCTGGTGCTCGTCCGCGTAGTCGTGCATGTACTTGAAGGTCTTGCTGCTGCGGATCTTCTCGAAGGCCTCTTCCTTGATCTGGCGGATGCGCTCGCGGGTCAGGCCCATCTTCTGGCCGATCTCCTCCAGCGTCATCTCCCGGTCGGTGCCGAGGCCGTAGTACATGCGCAGCACCTTGGCCTCCCGCTCCTTGAGGTCGCCCAGCATGCGGCCGATGGACTGGTGCAGGTCATCCTCCATCACGCCGTGGTCGGGGGCGATCCCGGAGGTGTCCTCCAGGAAGTCCATGTAGGTGCTGTCCTCGTCGTTGCCGACGTAGTCGTCCAGGAAGAAGTTGTCCTGCATCAGGGGCAGGGTGTCCTTGACCTCGTCGATGGACAGGCCCAACTCGGCCGCGATCTCCTCCGGCTCGGGCTTGCGGCGCAGTTTCTGCTGCAGTTCGCCGCTGACCTTCTTGATCTGGTTGAGCACGCGCGCCCGGTTCAGGGGCATGCGCACGATCTTGCTGTGGTTGGCCAGGGCGGCCAGGATGGACTGGCGGATCCACCAGACGGCGTAGCTGATGAACTTGTAGCCCCGGGTCTCGTCGAACCGCTGGGCGGCCTTCAGCAGGCCCAGGTTGCCCTCGTTGATGAGGTCCTCCAGGGGCACGCCGTAGTGGGCGTATTCCTTGGCAATGGACACGACGAAGCGCAGGTTGGCCTTCACCAGCTTGTGCAGGGCCTCGTTGTCGTTGGCATGGATGCCGCGGGCCAGCTCGCATTCCTCGTCCCGGGACAGCAGGCTGTAGGCCTTCACTTCCTGGAAGTAGAGGTCGAGGTTGCTCATCAGCTGAGCCGCCGGGGCGCTCGCCTTGTGGGCCTTCAGGCCCTTCGCGGTGCGGGTCGGGCGGCGGGTCTTGCTGGTGGTGGTCTTGGCCATGCTTGCCATCTCCTTGGGCTCGGGACCGCCCGCGTGAACCTGGGGTTCGGGAGGTCCGGTTGGGCATCCCTTTACAAGTCGCGTACCACCGGCTGAAGGATTCCACCAGTATTTTGTCCTGCATTATCCAGCTGTTAAATAACGGCTTGCAAAGCGTAAACTGGTGACCGATCCCCGGCGGACCCGCGGCCGGATACCGATGCTGACATTTTGTCAACGGCCCCCTCAGCGGTCTCGTCAGATTGTCAAACGAAAATCCTGTGATCCTGCCCCGGACCGATGTTAGCTTCCGCGCCGGACCGGCAACCGGCTTGAACCCCGGGAGACACCCTTGGACCGCGACCCCCTGCGCCGCCGCCTGCAACCGGGCCACGCCGCCCTCCTGCTGCCTTTGGTGACGGCCCTGCTGCTGGGCTGGCACAGCCTGGCAGACCGGGACGTGTGGTTCCATGCCCGCGCCGGCCAGGACCTGCTGGCCGAGGGTCGCCTCGTCCAGGTCAACCGCTACAGCTTCACCGCCCCGGACCATCCCTGGCTCAACCACGAGTGGCTCTTCCAGGCCGCCGTGGCGGCCACGGCCCCCGCGGTGCCGACGCCGGCGGACGACCCGGTCCTGGGCTGGAACCTGCTGCGGGCCGGCCTGGTGCTGACCCTGATGCTCGTGCTGCTGCTCGGCGACGGAGTCTGGCGGCCGACGGCGCCGGACTCCGTCGCCGAGCAGCAGCACGAGCATCAGGGTCAGCACCAGGC
>JACZKN010000457.1 GCA_014859985.1 Candidatus Krumholzibacteriia bacterium
GCGGCGCCCCGCCTATTCGTAGCTGGCCAGGGCCTCGTCCCGGGTCGGGAACACCGCGAAGATGTTCTGCAGCTGGGAGATGTAGAAGATGCTGAGCACCCGCTCCTTCACCGCGCAGATCTTCATGCTGCCCTCGGCGGCATCAGCTCCCGGTCCGGCAGTAGCAGGACGCCTTGGCCGCGATGTCCGCCCGGGCGAAGGCGGCACGGAAGGCCTTTTCCGCCGCCGCGGCCTCGGCCAGGCGCTCGCCGCGGCGCAGGCACTCCTCCAGGCCCAGCAGGGCCCAGCCGTTGCCCGGGTGCCGCACCAGGTCGGCCCGGTAGACCGCCTCGGCCTCCTCGAGCTGTCCCTGCTCCAGCAGCAGCGCCCCCAGGGCGTGGCGCACCGGCTGCATCCAGCCCCAGGGCTCGTCGTAGCGCAGTTCGTCGTCCCGGACCGCCGCCTCCCGCAGCAGGGCGAAGGCCCGTTCGTGGTTGCCGCGCCGGTACTCGAGCTCGCCCTCGGCCAGCGGCAGGCCGACCGCGAGCACGGTGGCCGCGTCGTTGTTGCCCACCTGGCGGCTCTCCGGCACGGCGGCCGCGGCCGCCTGGAACGCGGCGAATTCCGCCTCCGCCTCCGCCACCCGGCCCAGGGCCGAGAGGGCCATGGTGCGGCCGTAGCGCCAGTAGGCCACGCTCAGCTGCAGGTCCGCCGGCGGCTCCGGCTCCTGCAGGATCTCCTGCCACAGCCCGAAGCGCACCATCACGTGGATCGGCACCTGGACGAAGGCGTCCAGGAAGTCGGGGAACGCGCGCACCGTCTCCAGGGGCAGGTTCTGCACCATCTCCCGGGCGGCCTCCATGGCCACCTCGCGCCGGCCCTCGAACATGGCCGCGTAGGCCAGGAAGTGGTAGTTGTGGGCCCGGTAGAGGGTGAAGAAGCCGCGCCCGCCGCCCCGCTCGAGCAGGCGCTTGTCCGTGGCGATGGCCCGCTGGTTGGCCGTCACGGCGGCGGCGTACCTGCCGGTGCGGATGTCGATGTGGGCGGGCATGTGCACCAGGTGGCCGGCGTCCGGGACCAGGTCGCGCAGGCGGTCGGCGGCGACGGCGGCGCGCTCCGGCTGGGGCGAGGCCTCCATGGTGTGGATCAGGAAGTGGTTGGCGCCCGGATGGTCCGGCGCCTTGGCCAGGACGTCCTCCAGGATGGCGATGACCTCCCCGGTCCCGGGCTGCATCTCGCCCGCCGGCGTCCACAGGTCCCAGGGCCGCAGGTCCATCAGCGCCTCGGCGGCCATGGCCAGCACGTCGGCGTCGTCCGGGTGGGTCAGGCGCACCTCGCGCATGGCCGCGGCGTAGGCCTCGTCCAGGGGCTTGCGGTCCTCGGGCGCCGGCCAGGCGTAGCGCAGGGCCAGGGCGTCGATGAGGTCGCGCTCGACGGGCGTGACCGGGGCGGCCGCAGCCAGCTCCTTGGCCCGGGTCACGGCCGCGAAGGCGTCCCGGCTCGCGTCCTCGTCCATCGCCGGATTGTTGATGTGGGGGCCGAGCACGTAGGCGATCCCCCACTGGGCCATGGCGCAGGTCGGATCCAGCTCGGCGGCCGCCGCGAAGAAGTCGCGGGCCTCCTCGTGGTTGAACGCGAAGGTCAGGACCAGGCCCTGGTCGAAGTAGCGCTGGGCCTCGGGCGACTGCGTGGTCACCGGGCGCCGCCAGGTGCCCAGGTCGGCGTACAGGACCGGCGGCGCGCCCGCGGCGACCGTGGCCGCGGCCGTGGCCAGCAGCAGGAGACAACAGGATACGGCGTGACGCATGACGGCGTCCTTTCGCTGGGGTGGTCCACGGGCACACGGTCACGCCGGCCGATGGTCCGCGGCCCGCGTGGTGGGATCGGGATCATCCTAGCACATATCGGATAGGATTTGTCCAGTATGCTTTCAGGGGGCCGGCGGGGCGCTCAAAGCGGCAGGCACACCTGGAAGTCGGTGCCCGCCCGGTCGGTGGACGTGAAGGTGAGTTCTCCCCCCAGCAGCCGTTCGGTGAACAGCCGCGCGGACCAGGCGCCCAGCCCGTGCCCCGGGCCCGGCTTGGTGGAGAAGTTCTTCTGGAAGATGCGGGGCTGGATCTCCCGGGGGATGGCCGCGGGGTTCAGCACGTGGAAGACGACGCCGGCGCGGCCGCAGTCGGCCCGGACGTCGACCCGGCCGCCGGGTTCGGTGGCCTCCAGGGCGTTGACCACCAGGTTCACCAGCACCCGGACCAGCAGCCACAGGTCCGTGGTCGCCGTCGCCCCGGGGTCGCCTGAGGCCACGGCCAGGGTCCTGCCCCGGGCCGCGGGGTGGTGCAGGAAGACCCGGCGCACTTCGTCCAGCACCGCGGCCACGGGCACCTCGGTGCGGGTCAGCTTCAGGCGCTGCAGGTCGTCCTGATGCAGCAGGCGTTGCAGCTGCACTTCGCGGTTCAGCTGATCCACGAGCCGGCCGATCTGGCCGGCCAGCTGCCGGCGTTCGCGTTCGTCCTGTTCCTCCTGCACCAGCTCCGCGGCCACGGCCAGGCCCTGCAGGACGTTGGCGACGTCGTGGTAGAACACCTGCTCCAGCGAAGCCCGGCGCTGCTCCGGTCCGGCGTCCTGCAGGAACAACAGCAGGATGCGCTCGCCGCCCAGGTCGACGGGGCTGGCGCGCACGCGCAGCACGAGATCCTGCGTGGCGCCGTTGCGGACCACCTCGGCCACGCACAGGCGTTCCTGGGGCCGGCCCTCGGCCAGGGCGCCCATCATGGCGATCACGGCGCCGCAGGTGGCGCAGTGCAGGGTCGTGCCGCAGCCCTGGGGGGGCTCGTGGGCATGGATACAGCGGATGGCCTCGCCCGGCCGCAGGCCCAGCACGTCGGCCACCTCCCGATAGCCCAGGGCGGCCAGGAACCCGTGGTTCACGGCCAGGATCTGCCGGTTCCTGTCCAGGATGGCCAGCAGGCCGCCCACGGTTTCCAGCAGGACATCGGTCACGGGGTTGTTGGCCAGCAGGCCCAGGCGGCGGGCCAGTTCGGCGGGCGCCGTGCGGGCGGCGGGGGCGTAGTGGGTTTCGATGCGGGGAGCGTTCATGACGCCGCCTCCCCCGGGTTCGCGTCGGTGGGGACGATATCGTTGAAAAAGTAACATCAATTCCAGCGATGGACCATCGGGAAACGCCGGCGCCGGGCTAGAATCGGTCCGGCTCCCCCCCCGGCCGCCGCACCATGGCGTCGCACACCTTGTAGCCGAACTGCTCGTACAGGCCGTGGGCGTCCTTGGTGCGCAGGACCTGCTGGGCCACCTGCCCCACGTCCGGATGCTCGTCCAGGCATTCCATCATCCACTTGCCCAGGCCGACGCTGCGGTGGTCGGGATGGACGATCACGTCGCAGATCCAGGCGAAGGTGCACTTGTCGGTGACCACGCGGGCGAAGCCCACCTGGCGGTCGCCGTGGAAGAGGCCGAAGCACACCGAGTTCTCGAGGGACTTCTCGATGACGTCCTTCGGCCGGCCCGACGCCCAGTAGGTCTGCTGCAGCGCGGGCACGATGTAGTAGAGATCCAGCTGCGACTTGTCGTCGCTCAGCCGGTAGGTTCCCCTGGTCCACTCCATGGCATTGGGCCTCCTTCCCTAGAACTCCGCGGACTTGGGCGCCCGCGGGAAGGGGATCACGTCGCGGATGTTGGCGATGCCGGTGACGTAGTTGACCGCCCGCTCGAAGCCCAGCCCGAAGCCGGCGTGGGGCACCGTGCCGTAGCGGCGCAGGTCCCGGTACCACCAGTACCCGGCCTTGGGCAGGCCCATCGCGTCGATGCGCGCGTCCAGCACGTCCAGGCGCTCCTCGCGCTGGCTGCCGCCGATGATCTCGCCGATGCCCGGGGCCAGCACGTCCATGGCCGCCACCGTCCTGCCGTCGTCGTTCAGGCGCATGTAGAAGGCCTTGATGTCCTTCGGGTAGTTCATCACCACGACCGGCCGCTTGCACAGCTCCTCGCAGAGGTAGCGCTCGTGCTCCGACTGCAGGTCCATGCCCCATTTCACCGGGTACTCGAAGGCCTTGCCCGACTTCTCCAGCGCCTTGACGGCATCGCCGTAGTCCATGCGCTCGAAGCTGCTCTGCACGAAGCTCTCCAGGCGCGTCAGGGCGTCCTTCTGCACGTGCTGGGCGAAGAACGCCATGTCGTCGCCGCGCTCGTCCAGGACCGCCTTGAAGATGGTGCGCAGGAACTCCTCGGCCAGGTCCGCGTCGGCCGACAGGTCGGCGAAGGCGATCTCGGGCTCGATCATCCAGAACTCCGACAGGTGCCGGCTGGTGTTGCTGTTCTCGGCGCGGAAGGTGGGCCCGAAGGTGTAGACCCGCGAGAGCGCACAGCAGTAGGCCTCCACGTTCAGCTGGCCCGAGACCGTCAGGAACGACTCCTTGCCGAAGAAGTCCTGGCTGTAGTCCACCTTGCCGTCGGCGGTGCGCGGCAGGTTGGCCAGGTCCAGGGTCGAGACCCGGAACATCTCGCCCGCGCCCTCGCAGTCGCTGGCGGTGATGATGGGCGTGTGGATCCAGAAGAACCCGCGCTCGTGGAAGAAGCGGTGGGTGGCCTGGGCCAGGCAGTTCCGCACGCGGGTGACGGCGCCGATGGTGTTGGTGCGGGGCCTGAGGTGCGCCACCTCCCGCAGGTACTCCATGCTGTGCCGCTTGGGCTGCATGGGGTAGGTCTCCGGGTCGTCGACCCAGCCCAGCACCTCGATGGCCGCGGCCTGGATCTCCACCGCCTGGCCCTTGCCCATGCTCTCGACCAGGGTGCCGGTGCAGACCACCGAGCAGCCGGCGGTCAGACGGATGATCTCGCCGTCGTAGTTGGGCAGGCTGCCCGGGGCCACCACCTGGATGGGATCGAAGCAGGTGCCGTCGTGCACCTGGACGAAGCTGAGGCCGGCCTTCGAGTCGCGGCGGGTGCGCACCCAGCCCTTGACCGTCACCTCGGCGCCCACGGGCACCTTGCCGGCCAGCAGGTGGGAGATCATGTGATGGGCCATGTGTCGGATCCTTCAGGATGCGGGTTCGCTGCGCCGGGAAGCGCAGAAGATAACACGGGGGGCCGGGGGCCTCAACCGCGGCCCCGGTCGCCGGCCCTGCGGCCGTTCAGATCTGCCTGCGCTTCCAGCGGCCGCGCCGGAACACCAGGATCGCCACCAGGGCCATCAGCACCTCGGCGATGGTGATCGACGCGTACACCCCCGGCGCCCCGAAGGACGTGTGGTGCGCCAGGGTCCAGGCCAACGGCAGCTGGAAGCACCAGTAGCAGAAGAAGTTGATCACCGTCGGGGTGATGGTGTCGCCGGCCCCGTTGAAGGCCTGGGTCACCACCATGCCGAAGGCGTAGAAGCCGTAGCCGTAGGCCACCACCCGCAGGCAGGCCGCCCCCAGCGCCAGCACCTCGGGCTCGGCGGTGAACAGCCCCACCAGGGCCCGCGGCCAGGCGATGAACACCAGCGCCACCACCGCCAGGAACCCGGCGTTGTAGAAGCCGGTGCGCCAGACCGAGGCCTCGGCCCGGTCCGGCCGGCCCGCGCCCAGGTTCTGGCCCACCAGCGTGGCCGCGGCGTTGGCCACGCCCCACGACGGCATCAGCACGAACAGGATGATGCGGATGGCGATGGTGTAGCCCGCCACCGCCGCCGCCCCGAAGGTCGAGACCAGCCGCACCAGCACCACCCAGCTGGCGGTGGCGATCAGGTTCTGGCCGATGCCCCCCAGCGACACCCGCATCAGCCGCAGCATCACCGGCGTGCGCAGGCGCAGGTGGGACCGTTCGAGGCGCAGGGTGCCCGTGCCCCGGCCCAGCATCACGCACTGGTAGGCCACCCCCACCCCGCGGCCGATGGTGGTGGCGACGGCCGCGCCGGTCAGCCCCAGCTCGGGGAACGGCCCCCAGCCGAAGATCAGGCAGGGGTCCAGCACGATGTTCACGCCGTTCGCGAGCCAGAGCACGCGCATGGCCAGGGCGGCGTCCCCCGCGCCCCGGAAGACGGCGTTGAACATGAAGATGCCCATGATCGTGGCGTTGCCGGCGAGCATCCAGCGGGTGTAGCCGGCGCCTTGGGCCACCAGTTCGGGCGAGCCGCCCATCAGGCTCAGCAGGTCCGGCGCGAAGACCGCCCCCGGCACGGCGATCAGCAGGGAGACGACGAGGCCCAGGCCCACGGCCTGCACCGCGGCGTCGGCGGCGCCTTCCTTGTCCTTCTCGCCGATGCGGCGGGCCACCATGGCGGTGGCGGCCATGCTCAGGCCGGCGGCCACGGCGTAGACGACGGTGATCACGGCCTCGGTCAGGCCGACGGTGGCGACGGCGTCCACGCCCAGGCGCGAGACGAACCACATGTCGGTGACGGCGAACACCGACTCCATGACCATCTCGAGCACCATGGGTACGGCCAGCAGCACGACAGCCCGGCCCACGGTCTCGGCGGTGTAGTCGCGCTCGCCGCCGGCGAGCGCCTCCTTGAGCAGGGCGAAGACGGACCCGCGGCGGGCGGGCATGGGCGACCTCCGGTGGAGTGAAGGCGGCAATATACGGCATCATGGTCGGGGTGTTGCATGAAGATTGCGCGGATGCGCCGTTTGCAACCCCGGGGGACGATCCTGCGTCTTGCAGGGGCTTGCCGAGGTCCCGGAACCGGAGGTCCGCGTGGGCGACCTGCGCCGCTACGAACGCATCTACCTGGTCGTCGCCGCGATCCCGCCGGGGCGCGTCAGCACCTACGGGCAGGTGGCCGAACTGGCCGGCCTGCCCGGCCGCGCGCGGCTGGTGGGCCGGGCCCTGGGCGAGCTGCCGGACCGCCACCCGGCGCCGTGGTACCGGGTCGTGGGCGCGGGCGGGCGCATCAGCCCGCGGGGGGACGGGTCGTCCGCAGACGAGCAGCGTCTGCTGCTGGAGGACGAGGGCGTCGAATTCTCGGCCGGCGGCCTCATCGACCTGGTGAGGTACGGCTGGGATGGGTGAGCCGCGGGCTTGCGGTGCGCCGCGGCTCATCTAGCATGGGAGGAGGCCCCCCGGAGGGCCTCCTTCACCTTCCAACCTGGGAGCACGCCATCATGATCATCAGAGGAGCCCGCGCCCTGGTCACCGGCGGCAGCGAGGGCATCGGCCGCGGCATCGCCGAGGCCTTGTTGGCCAAGGGGGCCAAGGTGGCCGTCATGGCCCGCGACGAGGGGAAGTTGGCCGCGGCGGCCAAGGAGATGGGTGCCCTGGCGGTGGCCGGCGACGTGGCGCGCGAAGTGGACGCCGATGGTGCCGTGGCCCGCACCGTCGAGGCCTTCGGCGGCCTGGACATCCTCGTGAACAACGCCGGTATCGGCTACTTCGCCCCCCTGGTGGAGCTGGACCAGGCGCAGTTCGAGCGCGTGTTCGCCGTCAACGTGACCGGCGCCATGCTGATGGGCCGGGCCGCGGCGCGGGTGTTCGTGGCCCAGGAGCGCGGGACGATCGTCAACATCTCCTCCACCAGCGGGCTGGCCGGGGGCAAGGGCTCGTCGGCCTACTCGAGCAGCAAGTTCGCGCTGCGCGGCATGACCGAGTGCTGGCGCGCCGAGCTGCGGCCCCACAACATCCGCGTGATGCTGGTCAACCCGTCCGAGGTGCAGACGCCGTTCTTCGGCAAGGTGGGGATGGAGCAGAAGCAGTCGGAGAAGAAGCTGCGGCCGTCGGAGATCGCCGACGCCATCGTGGGGGCGCTGGAGATCGACGACCGGGGGTTCATCCCGGAGTTCTCGGTGTTTGCTACGAATCCGTTCTAGGGAGTGGGCGTGAACCAGGGGGCGCTGCTGCGGCGGCGCCCTTTTTTCTTTTTTCCCTTGCGCTTGCCGATGTTGTTCGCTATATTTTCGCCCTATGATTCCTCCCGGGATTGGAGCCCGACGTGCTGACCGAATTCGTCCCCGGCCGCCCGGCCTGCGAGGCCGATGCCGCCCTGAAGTCTGCGTCCCGTGTCGAGGCTGCTGCGCGCCAGTGCGCGGTGCTGTGGTTCGGGGAGATCCTTGCGCGCGGGCTTTACCGCGAGTTGGGGTACTCCTCCATGCCGGCCTACGCACGGGCAGAACTTGGTTTTTCCGAGACCCGCATCAGTGACTTCATGCGGCTGGTGCAGAAGTTGGAGAGCCTGCCGGCGGTGAAGGCGGCGCTGCCGGAGATCGGCTACACCAAGGCGCGCGAGATCATCCAGGTCGCGTCGCCGCGCACCGAAGAGCGGTGGGTCGAGGAAGCCCGCACGTCGTCGCGGGCGCAGCTCGTCCAGAAGGTCAAACGCGTCAAGGCCCGGGCGGCGGCCAAGCCCGCGGCCGCGCTGTTCGCGCCGCCGGCCGACGAGCCGGCGCTGGCTGCGGAGGTGCCGGTCCGGGTCGCGGTCGAGTTCACCCCCGAGCAGCACGCCCGCTGGGAGGCGTTGTGGGAGCAGGTGCGCAAGCGCGGCGCGACCGGCGACAGGGCCGAGGTGCTGCTGGAGGCGTTGCAATGTTTCGCCGCAAATAACGATATGGCAACAAGTAACGGCGACACCGCCCCCCGGGGGAAACCGGACTCAGGCATCCACATTCACCTGCACCAGTGCCCGGACTGCGGCCAAGTCGAGGCGAACGGACGGGTCCTGGGCCGCGCCGACGCCGTGCGCGTGCAGTGCGACGCCGTCATCGACAGGCCCGGCAAGCGCACCACCGCCACCATCGCTCCTTGCACCCGCCGCGAGGTCCTGGCCCGCGACCGCCACCGCTGCCAGGGGCCGGGCTGCGGCCGCACGCGCTTCCTCGAGATCCATCACCGCACGCCGCGCGCCCAGGGCGGCACCCACGACGCCGCGAACCTCGTCACCTTGTGCGCATCCTGCCATCGCCTGTGGCACGAGCGGCGTGGCCTCACCGCACCAGCGGCAGACCCGGCTCCCTCACCACCAGCCATCCGTGCCGCGGCCACGAGTCCGGGCGCATCACCGCCCAGCCGCGCGCCGTGAGCGCGCCGGCCGCCGCGGTGAACCAGGCGCGCGGGCCCCAGACCTCGCTGGCGCGGGTGTCGCGGCAGCTCGCCAGCCAGTCTTCGACGAAGGCGCCGACCGGGTCGCCGGGCACCACGCGGTGGATGAAGCTTTTGGGCAGGCGGGTCTGGAAGGCTGCGGGGTCGAGGCCGCCGCGGAAGTTGGTGCCCAGGACGAGGGCCTCGAGGCCGCCGGGGCCGGCGTCGTCCCCGCCGCGCCGCAGCAGGCTCGCCGTCCACACCCGGCCGTAGGGGTCGCTGGTGCCGTCGATCACCAGGCCGCCGGGCAGCACCTGGGCCAGGAGGCGGGCCAGGATCGGCGCCGCCTCGGCCTCCTCGTACTGGCGCAGCACGTTGAACGCGCGCACCAGGCGCGGGCCGCGCACCGGCAGGTCGAAGCCGCCCTCCACGAACCGCGTGAGGGCGTCGGTGAAGGGCTGCGCCCGGGCCACGCGCCCGGGGTCGACCTCCACGCCGACGACCACGAGGTCGGGGCTGACCCGGCGCAGCCGGGCGGCCATCTCGAGGGTGGTCACGGGCGCGGCGCCGTAGCCCAGGTCCACCACCGGCGCGGCGGCGTATGCCCCGGCGCGGCGGCGCAGCAGGACCGGGTCGTAGGTGGCGACGAACGCGTCCACCCGCCGCAGGCGGTTGGGGGCGGTCTTGCCGCGGGTGACGCGGTCGTCGCCACCTACGACCCGGTCCTGCTG
>JACZKN010000458.1 GCA_014859985.1 Candidatus Krumholzibacteriia bacterium
CGGCCCAGCAATAGCCACCCCGCCGACACCGCGCCCGACGTCACCATCACCCGCACCACCGCGCGCCCGTCCAACTGCAGGGAAGTGTGCGCCGCCGCCAGCGGCACCAGCAGCACCGGCGTGCCCACCGAGCCCAGCGTCTTCCACAGCGTGACCACCGACTGGGCCCACAGCGCGAGCACGGCCGCCAGCACCGCCACCGCGACCAGCGCCCAGCGCGTGTACCGCAACGATGCGTCCTCGCCCGCGCCGCGCGCCCTGCCGACCAGGTCGCGCCCCAGGGTCACGGCCGCCAGGAACGCGTAGCTGTCGACCGTCGACATGATGGTCGCCAGCAGCCCCACCGTGAAGACCCCCTGCCAGAACCCCGGCAGCACGGCCGCGGCCAGGGCCGGGAACGCCTCCACCGGGTTCGTCAGCTCCGGCAGCACGGCCCGCGCGTACAGCCCGGCCGTCGTGGTCAGGAAGTCGAACACGATCCAGAAGCCGATGGCCAGGGCGATGCCCCCCCGCGCCACGCCCTCGCTGCGCGCCGCGTAGCAGCGCTGGTAGAACGCCGGCTCCACCAGCGTGGCCATGGCGATCACGTACCACACCAGCACCGCCTGGGCGCCCAGCCCGCCGTCCCACGCGAAATGCGCTGCCGGCAGTTCCGCCTGCAGGAACGACCACCCCCCGAACCTCGCCACGCACACCGGCACCAGCACCAGGAACCCGGTGAACATCAGCACGAACTGCACCTTGTCCGTCAGCACGACGGCCTTCAGCCCGCCGCGGAACACGTAGCCCACCGAGAGGGCGGTCCCCAGCACCACGCCGGCCCACAGCGGCCAGCCGGTGGCGTACCGCACCATCACCCCCAGCATCAGCACGTAGGCCGCCGGCGCGGTCATCACGAACAGCACGAAGGCGCCCACCAGGGCGGCCGGGCGGCCGTAGCGCCGTTCGAGCATGTCGGGCACCGTCATCACCGCGGACCGGCGGGCCCGGCCGGCCAGCCAGAAGGCGAACACCCCCGCGTACAGGTAGTAGGGCAGGCCGAACACCAGCCAGTTGGAGATGCCGTGGCGCCAGGTGTACTCGCCCACGCCGAGGATGCCGCCGTACCAGGTGGAGACCAGGGTGGCGACGAAGGCGGGCAGGGTCAGGCGGCGGCCGGCGACGATGTAGTCGACCGCGCCTTCGGTGCGCCCGCGGAAGAGGCGCGCCACGACGAACAGCAGGAACAGCAGGTAGGCCAGGCCGGCCGCCAGGGACACCGCTACCGCCCCCCGAACGAACCGCCGCGCTGGAGTTCGGGCTCCCGGTCCACGGCCGCGAGCAGCGAACCCCCGGCCACGGTGATCAGGAGCGGCGAAACCGCCACGCGGTTGCTCACCGTGGCGAAGGCGCCGGTCTCCAGGGTGTCGCCCAGCAGGGGGAACTCGGCCCCCTCCATGGTGACGCCCCGTGCGGTGCCCGCCAGGGGCAGCAGCGAGAAGCGGGTGCCCACCGCCAGGGACCAGGACACGGACTCGCCGGCGCCGATGCGCACGGTGTCGGCGAAGGGCCCGGCGATGCAGACGCGCAGCTCGCCGGCGAAGCGTTCCAGCAGCTGGCAGTTGTAGATGGTGTGGTCCAGGCGCCAGCCCACCGCGCCCAGCAGGACGGCCTCCTGGATGCCGCGCTCGGCCAGGTAGATCAGGGCCTTCTCGCTGTCGGTGGTGTCCTGGTCGTCGACCCGCAGGTAGCGGGGGCCGTCGCGCCCGTCGATGATGCGGCCGGACAGGGAGTCGAAGTCGCCGATCACCAGGTCCGGCATGCGCGGCAGGTCGTCGTAGGGGTGGCCCGCGGCGTCGGCGCAGACGAAGAGGTCGGCGCCGGTCAGCCAGTAGAACAGGAGCGGCAGTTCCGGTGGCGGCCCGTCGCACAGGACGACGGCCCGCGGGCCTTGCTTGGGGAAGATGGGGCAGGACGCGCCGCCCAGCTCGGACTGATAGTCGTTCATCAGAAGAGGTAGTCCAATCCGATCACGAAGTTGCGCCCGGCGGCCGGCGTCAGCCAGTTCTCGCCGTACCAGTATCCCCAGGTTTCGTACTCCATGTCACCAACATTCCGCACGTGCACGAAGGCCGTCGCCCCCTCCAGTGCCGTCCAGCCCGCCCGGCCCAGGTCCAGCCAGCAGGAGAGGTCCAGCGTGGTCCAGGGGTCGATGGTGCGCTCGGCGAGCCCCGAATTGTCCAGGTGCTGCCGGCCGGTGTGGCGCAGGCGGACGCGGGTCCTGGCGCCGCCCTGCCAGCGGCTGTCCCAGCTGACCATGGCCAGGCGGTCCGGGAAGCCGGCGACGGGGTTGCCCGCGTAGTCGTGCACGCTCCCGTCCCAGTCGTGGAAGACGAACTCGTCGAACTCGTCCCAGCTGCGGCTGGCGGCCAGGGCCAGGCTGTGGCGCCGATCCACCTGCGCCCGCAGTCCCAACTCGAGCCCCCGGTGCAGGGTGGCGCCGGCGTTGCCGCGGATGGAGCTGCCGTCGTCGTTCACGCCGCCGTAGGGCACGATCTCGTCGGTGAAGTCCATCCAGTAGCCGCCCAGGGTGACGCTCAGGCGCGGGTTCTGCCAGGCGAGGCCGAGTTCGTAGTCGACCACCTTCTCCTGCTTCACCAGGGGGTCGGACCATTCGACACGGGAGACCGTCGTCCCGTCGGCCGCGTAGACCGTGCGGCTGCGCGCGAACAGCGGCTGCGCGCCCAGGTCGCTGCCGCCGGTCCAGGTGTCGAAGAGCTCGTTGTCCGTGGGCTCGCGGTGGTTCACGCCCACCGACCCGAACAGCTGCAGCGTCCCGCCCAGGGTGCGGCCCGGCGTCTGCCAGTTGAGCACGGCCTTGGGGTTGAAGAAGTCCCAGGTGACCTCGTACCCGTTCAGCAGCTCGCCCGTGAAGTTCTTCATCTCCCGCTGGCGGAAGGCATAGCGCTTGTGCTGGAAATGCAGGTCGCCGGTCACCGTCAGGCCGCCGCCCAGGGCGTAGCGCTCGCTGGCGTAGAGGCTGAAGGCGTCCTTCTCGCCGGTGTAGCGGTGGTACTTGAAGCCGTCGACGAAATCCGCCGGCGTGAGACCCTCGGCCCACAGCACGTCGCCCCAGTGGTCCGAAGCGAAGGCGTACCAGTCGCCGCCCACCAGCAGGCGGCCCCGGCCGTGGCGCCAGGCCAGGTGGGGCACCCAACCGACGTGGTCCTTGCGCACCCACTTGCGGCGGATCAGGTCCAGCTCGGTGGAGTCGGCCACGCCGGGCAGGAAGTCCAGGGAATAGAGATCGGCCCGCTCGTCCGGCTTGTAGTTCTCGTAGAGGCCCTCGCCGCGGATGTAGTAGAAGCGGTTCACCAGCTCCACGTCGTCGCCCAGCCACAGGGTGTGGTGCAGCTCGTAGTGGGGCTGGCGGAAGTCGTCCACCGCGTTGTGGTACGTCTCCACGTTGGCGCGGCGGTTCCCGCGCAGCATCGACTCGGGCACCGCGTCCCAGGCGTGGTGGGTGACCTCGCGCCCGGTGTAGATGTTGGTGCGGGTCTGCGAGTTCTCCGTATCGTACTGTCCCGACCAGAACACCGCCCAGCCGTCGTGGCCCGCGCGGTCGCGGTAGCCGTCGCTCTCCTGGCGGGAGAGGCGCAGCGACGACTTCAGGCCCGATCCCGGCAGCGTGCCCGTCTGGTAGCTGATCATCTGGCGGAAGTAGCCGTCGCTGCCGGCGTTCAGGGAGAATAGGCCGCCCGGCGTTTCGGCCAGCTCCGCGGCCACGATGTTCACCGTGCCGCCGATGGCGGTCATGCCGCCCACCGAGTTGGAGATCCCCCGCTGCACCTGGATGTCCTGGACGCTGGCCGCCAGGTCCGGCAGGTCCACCCACCAGACCTGGTGGTCCTCGGGGTCGTTGAAGGGGATGCCGCCGAACAGGACACCGACCCGCCGCTGGTCGAAGCCGCGGATCTTCAGGTAGGTGTAGCCCAGGCCGCTGCCGGCGTCGCTGTAGGCGAAGACGCCGGGGATGCCCTGCAGCAGGAGCGGCAGCTCCAGGTCGGGCTCCCGGTCCCGCAGCTCCTGGGCCGTGAGGTTGGTCAGGTTCATGGCGTGCTGGGCGTCGTAGCGGGACGCGGTGACGGTGACGTCCCCGACGCGCCAGGTCCGGTCGGTCGACGCGGTGTCGGCCGGGGCGGGGGATTCGGCGGCGGCGGCGGTGGCCGCGGCCAGGGCGATCGGCAGCAGGATGGCAAACAAACGCATGGCACGCACCTCGAGGTGGTGGCCACGCCGGTAGCTGCGGGACGGGGACAGAAAACGGCACCCCGTCGATGGAGGTGCCGAGTGAGGCCCGTTTCCCTACGCCGGCATGATCCGGTTCAGGTTCGGAGGGTCTTTCTCAGGCGGCCGCGCTCCCGCGGGAACACGGCGCCACCCCTAACGGTCGGCCACAGGTTAGCCCATGCGGCCGGTCGTGTCAAACCGCGGGGGCCGCTGGTGAATATTGTGTTCATTTGAGGTTGCCGCCCAGCAAGGCGTCCTCTACGCTGCCCTCCGTGAAACCACCACTCAATATCAAGGGAGGGAACACCATGCGCCGATTCGCCCTGCTCACCGCCGTCCTGGCCGCCTGCACCCTGTTCGTCCTCGGCTGCGGCGATGACGACGACCCGACGACTCCCCGGCCCAGCGCGACGAAGATCGCCGTCCTGGACGACGACAGCACCCACGTCGCGATGGTCCCGATCCTCGAGGCCGCCGGTCACGACGTCACCTCCCTCGGCCAATACCCGGACTACGACGGCGACGACTTCAGCGCCTACGACCTGGTCATCATCCTGGACGGGTACGACTACGGCTACGAGCTCCCCGACTCGGTGCAGCAGGGCCTGCTGGACTTCGTCGAGGCCGGCGGCGTGCTGGTGACCACCGAGTGGTCCACCTACTCGGACGACTGGGACCTGTTGATCCCCGCCCTGCCCCTGGCCTACGACGGCGACTACTGCGACGACGGCGCCGGCGCCTGCATCGACACCCTGGCGGTGGCCGCCAGCCACGCGATCACCGCCGGCCTGCCGGCCTCGTTCCCCACGCCGCCCGACTACACCTACAGCTTCTGCGTGGAGAACACGACCTCCACCAGCAGCAACGTCACGGTGCTGCTGACGGGGCAGACGGCCGGCGCGGCCCTGGGCATCGCCGACCACGGGCAGGGCCACCTCGTGCACTGGAACATGGCCGGGGTCTACGACGGCGAGGACATCTGGGACGCCAACACCACGCGCATCCTGCGCAACATCGCCTCGTTCGCGCGGTAGCGGCCGGTCGAGGTCGCCGGAGCAGCCGGACAGCAGGTCGATGGTATGCCGCGGCCGGGCCGCCGGTCACCGGTCCGGAGCCTTCGGATCGCCCTACGACGCGTCGGCGACCGATCGCTTCGCCCCGCCCGCGTCGGTGTAGTCCACCTGGCCCACCATCCACCAGCGGTCGCGCAGGGCCCCGTTGACCTGCACCTGTTCGCTGCGCACGGCGAACTCGATAAGGCCCCGGATGGTCATCATGCCGACGTTCCCCTGCTCGACCCTGATCTCCAGGCGGTACAGGGCGCAAAGGGCCAGGGGGAAGCGGTCCTCGGGCCCGGCCAGCTCCCAGGCGGTCTCGGGCGCGAAGTACGCGAACTCGATGCGCGTGATCCCCGGGACGATCGTCTGGTCCGGGCGCACGTGCGGGTCGCCCGAGAACATGCGCTCGGCGATCTGGGCCTCCTCGTCGAAGTCGAAGAATCCGCGGGGCAGCGCGAATTCATCGACGGTGGACTGGCTCAGGAAGATGAGGAAGTCCGGATGGATCACCTCGCGGAAGCCGTCGATGTCCCGGTCCTCGTACACGGACCTGAAATCGGCCATGACCTGTTCCGGGCTCCAGGAGCCGACGGGCGGGAGCGGGACCACCGGATCGTCGTCGCTACACCCCGCGCCGGCGAGCGTCACCGCCACCAGGAGCAGGGTCAGGGCCAGGGCCCGGCAGGCAGAATTTTCCAACGAATTCATGGGAACCTTCCTGTTCCGCGGGCGGGGATGCGGGAAATCCGGGCCGGCATAACGCTCGATATTCGAACAACACGTTACCGGACAGCATCTTCCCACATTTGAGGGAGTGTTGTCAACCGACGGGTGACCATCGGCCCGGTTATTGCCAAACATGACGGTTGCGGCCTCCGGGCCGCCGCCCCTTTTTTTACCTGTTCCGGGCCACACCCGCACGGAGGAACCCATGGCCAAGCACAAGCTCATCATCGCCCTGGTCGTGGTGGCGGTCAGCCTCGGCGGCTGGGCCACCTTGCGCGACGGCGACTCGCCTCCGGCCCCCGCCCCGGGCACGTCCGGCTTCCTCGCCACCACCGGTGACCCCGACGCTCCGGACGCGACCAAGGGCCTGATCGGCGACGTCACCAGCACCTCCCACGAAGGCCTGGTCAGCGAGCCCAGCCCCGTGCCCGGGGGCGGCGTCATGATCGACCTGCAGGGCCGCTTCCGGAACACCGCCACCGCCGCCCTGGCCGACAGCGACAGCGTCGTCGTGCAGTGCCTGCCCGACACGGCGACCGGAGGTGGGCGATGAACGGCCTCTACCTGCGGCGCGCCGCGGCCCTCCTCCTGGTCGGCCTGCTGGCCGCCTCCGGCGCCCACGCCGCCGCCACCTTCGTCGTCGTCAACCGCGACGGCCCCGGCGAGGGCTTCAACGACGCCACGCCCTGGACCCCCACCGGCGGCAACCCCGCCACCACCCTGGGGCAGGCGCGGCTGAACGCCTTCCAGTACGCGGCCGACCTGTGGGGCGCCCTGGTGCAAAGCAGCGTGCCGATCCGGGTCAGCGCCCGGATGGACCCGCTGACCTGCACGCCCACGGGCGCCGTCCTGGGCCAGGCGGGCACCAACACGGTACACCGCGGCTTCACCGGCGCCCTCCTGGCCAACACCTGGTACCCCCAGGCCCTGGCCAACGCCCTGGCCGGCTTCGACGTCGCCAACCAGCAGGATGACATCGGCGCCACCTTCAACAGCGCCCTCAACGGCGACGCCGGCTGCCTGGGTGGTGCAGGGTGGTACTACGGCTTCGACGGCAACCCGCCGGGCAGCGACATCGACTTCGTCACCGTGGTGCTGCACGAGATCGGCCACGGCCTGGGCTTCCAGACCTTCGTCGACCTCGCCACCGGCGCCAAGCTGAGCGGCTTCAACGACATGTTCATGGTCCACATCGAGCGGGCGCCGGCCGTGCCCCCGGACTACCCCTCCATGTCCGATGCCGAGCGCGTGGCCGCCGCGGCCAGCGATCCGGCCCTGCGCTGGACCGGCGTGGCCGCCTCCTACATGGCCGCCCAGGTGACCCTGACCGCAGGCCTCAACGGCGAGCACGTGCGCCTGCACGCCCCCGGCACCCTGCAGCCCGGTTCGTCGGTGTCCCACTGGTCCACCTCCGTCAGCCCCAACGAGTTGATGGAGCCGGTGCTCACCAGCCCGATGCACGACCCGGGCCTCGCGAAGTTCCTGCTGCTGGACATCGGCTGGCCCATGGACGCGAGCGTGGGCGTGGTCTGGCGGGATCTGCGGGCCACCGTGGCCGGCGGCGCGGTGCAGCTGACCTGGCGCTGCGAGGCGGACGAGCCCATCGTCGGCTTCCGGGTCTACCGCGAGCACGCGGGCAAGACCGGCCAGGAGCTGCTCAGCGGCGAACGCGCCCTGGACCTGGGCACCCGCTCCTTCGTCGACCGCCGTCCGCCGACGGGCGCGTCCCTGCTCTACACCGTGGCCGCGGTGCGGCCCGACGGCAGCGAACTGCACGCGCCGCAGGTGGCGGCCACCGTGGCGGCCGTGGGCCTGGTCCTGGCCCAGAACCGGCCCAACCCCTTCAATGCCGCCACCGAGGTGGACTTCGTCCTGGACCGGGACGCGGCCGTGCGCCTGCGGGTGCACGACGCCGCGGGCCGGCTGGTGCGGACGCTGGTGGACGAGGTGCGGACCGCCGGCGCGCACACCGCGTTCTGGGACGGGCGCGACGGCAGCGGCCGCAGCGTGGCCAGCGGGGCGTACGTCTGCCGGCTGGAGGCCGGGGCGAGCGTGCGGGTGGTGCGGATGACGCTCTTGAAATGATCAATCATGCCGCCGGCGGTGTTACATCATCCATCCACGTGGTCACGGATCAAAAGTGGCGGTCAAAAAGCCTAGGGCTCGACCACCACCCCCGGATACGTCGTCATCCCCCACGGCACGTGCCCGCTGTCGGCGAAGGCCACCAGCTTGCAGGAGCCGTCGCCCCGCACCTGGATCACCGTCAGCGAGCAGTTGGCGATGCTCATGCCCAGCCAGGCCTGCGGGTCCACGTCCAGGGCGCGGGTCACGAACCAGCGGATCACGTTGCCGTGGCAGACCACGATGTCGTGCTCGTCGCCGGCTCCGGCCGCCGGCCTGAAGATGCGGTCCCAGGCGGCCGCCAGGTCCGCGTCGCAGGCCGCGGCCTCGCCCGGCTCGAGCTCCGCCATGATGTCCACGCGCCGCGTGGTGGGCGTGCACTCGCGGATGTCGCTAAACAGCTGCAATTCCAGGTCCGGGAAGTGGCCGGCGACGATCTTGGCGGTTTCCCGCGCGCGGTTCATCGAGCTGGCCTGGAGCGAGGTGAACACCACGGGATAGCCGTCCAGCCGCGTCGCCACGAGCCGGGCCTGCTGGCGGCCCAGGGCCACCAGGCTGCCTTCGTCGGGCGTGTCGACGCCGTGCTCGTACTCGCCGTGGCGGATCAGCCAGACGGTGCGGACGGGTTCGTCGTAGGTGGGCAGGACGGCCAGCGCCGACGGCGCGGCCAGGCAGAGCAGAAGCAGCAGGGTCAAAAGGCGCGGCATCGCGGCTTCCTCCGGAAAGTGGGTAGTCGGCACCGGCGCGGACCCTAACCCGCCCCGTGCGCCGGCGCAAGCCCCTACGGCGCTACTTCCCCCGCCGGTCCGCGATCGCCTTCAGCTCGGCCCGCTCCTTGTCGCTGAGCCCGGCCAGCCCCACCTCGGCCACCTTCTCCAGCAGCTGGTCCAGGCGCTTGCGGTCGTGCTCGGCGCGCTCCTGGGTCCGCACCTCGCGGAACGCGCCCCGCAGCACCTCGCCCCGGCGCGGCGCACCGAGGGGGAAGAACCGCGCGTGCAGCAGCAGCCCGACGGTGACCAGCACCACCGCCGCGAACAGCAGCGGCCGCCGCGCGGGGATCTCCGGGAACAGGAACACCGCCGCCGCCAACCCGCACAGGGCCCCGCCCAGGTGGGCGTCGTGGCCGATGTTCCCCACGCGCCCGCGCAGGGCCACGTACGAGCCCACCACGAAGCCGAGGGCGAACAGCCAGGAGGGGATGTCGATGGGGATGAACATCAGGCGGATGCCGCCGGTGGGGAACAGGAAGATCACCGCGAAGATGACGCCGCTGACGCCGCCCGACGCGCCCAGGGCCCGGTAGTTCGCCTCGGCCTTGTGCAGGTACAGGGACACCAGGTTGCCGCCCACGATCGCCGTGAAGTAGATCACCAGGAAGGCCCGCGGCCCGTGCACGTACTCCAGCACCCGCCCGAAGGACCACAGGGTGTACATGTTGAAGAAGAGATGGGCGAAGCCCCCGTGCAGGAACCCCGAGGAGACCAGCCGTCCCCACTGGCGCTCTTCCAGGATGGGCCCCGGCTCGAACAGCCAGCGCATCAGGAAGGCCGGGCTGCGCATGGCGTAGATGGAGACGGCCACGGTGGCCGCGATCACGGCCAGGGTCAAGGGGGTCGAGAGTTCGTTCACGGGGCGTACTCCGGGTTCGTGGTCGGTATTTCCGCGGGCCGCAACAACGGCCCGTGTGCTAGGATACCATATCCTCCGACGACGCGTTCGTCGTGCCCTGCCACCTTATCATGGGGACCGGACATGACCAGGATCTTCCTGCCCTTCGCCGTCGTCGTCTCGGGCGCCTCCATCCTCGCGGTCGAGATCCTCGGCACCCGGGTGATCGGGCCCTGGTACGGCGTGAGCCTCTACCTGTGGTCCGCCCAGATCGGCGTGGCCCTCGCCGCCCTGGCCGTGGGCTACGCCGTGGGCGGACGCTGGGCCGACCGGGGGCCGGACCTGGGCCGTTTCAGCCTGCTGTTCGTGGCCGCCGGCCTCTGGACGGTGCTGATCCCCGCGCTGAAGCACCCGGTGCTGGCGTCCGCCGAGCCGCTGGGGCTCAGGACCGCCGTCCTCGTGGTCTCGACCGTGCTCTTTTTCCCGCCCCTGCTGGTGCTGGGCATGGTCAGCCCCTACGCCATCCGCCTGAAGGCCGAGCGCCTGGAGGAGGTGGGCACCACCGCGGGCAACCTCTACGCCCTGTCCACCCTCGCCTCGGTGGCGGCGGCCGTGGCCACGGGTTTCGTGCTGATCCCCCGCCTGGGCGTGACCCGCCTGCTGGTGGTGATCGGCGTGCTGCTGGTGGCGACGGGGCTCCTGGGCTGGCTGCTCGCCCGCCGGCGGCGCCTGGCCCCGGCCGCCGCACTGCTGCTGCCGGTGCTGGTGGCCGGCGCGGTCCGGATGGCCCCGGTCGAGCGCGCCGATCCGGCCCGCGGGCTGCTGGCGGTGGAAGCCAGCGCCTACGGCGAGATCCGCGTGGTGCAGAAGGACGGCCTGCGCTTCATGCTCATCGACGGCGCGACCCACACGGCGGCCGACCCCGCCACCTGGCGTTCGGAGTTCCCCTACGTGAAGGTGCTGGAGATCGGCAAGCACCTGCATCCGGAGCCCGGGCGCCTCCTGCTGGTGGGGTTGGGCGGCGGCTCGGTGGCCAAGAGCTACGCCGCCGACGGCTGGCTGGTCGATGCCGTCGAGATCGATCCGGTGGTCACGCGGATGGCCCACGAGTGGTTCGGCCTGACCGGAGCCGACGCGAGGGTCTACGACGACGACGGCCGCCGCTTCCTCGCCGCGCAGCCGCCCGCGTCCTACGACCTGATCGTCATGGACGCCTTCGGCAGCAGCAGCATCCCGTTCCACCTGGTCACCGAGGAGGTCTTCGCCCTGATCGCCTCTCGCCTGGCGCCCGGCGGGCTGCTGGCCATGAACGTGGAATCGGTGGGCTGGCACTCGCCCCTGGCGGAGGCGATCGCGGCCACCGCGGCCCAGGTCTTCGCCCATGTCGCCGTGCTGCCCATGGCCGAACCGCCGACCGTCCTGGGCAACCTGATCATCCTGGCGGCCGACCACCCCCTGGAGCCCCTGCGGGAACTGCCACGGGTGACGGACCGCTGGAGTGACGCCTACCACCTCAACCACGCCTGGGACAACAGGTTCGAGCCGCGCCTGGCCGGCGTCGCCATCCTGACGGACGACCACAACCCGGTGGCCCTGCTCTCGGGCGACGTCAACCTGGAGGCCCGCAAGCAGATGCATCGCTACTTCGGCGAAGACGGCCTGGACCGCTAGCCGCCCTCGAGGGGCCGGATCTCGCCGCTCTCCTCGACGTCCACGGGCCAGCCGTCGAGGGTGGCGGGCAACTGCGCCCGCAGCGAATCCGTCATCTCCACCACGTAGATGCGCACGCAGGGCTCCCCCGAGTCGAGGGCGCCGACCGCGACCGCCGCCACGCCGGAAATCGCGATCAGCCGCGGGGCGTGGGCATCCACCACGCCCATGATGTCCGGTCTCTCCACGGCTTCCTCCTGCCCCTTCTTCCCGCAGGCCGCCGCGACAAGCGCCAGCAGCAGCAGCGACAGCAACAAGGCCCTGCGTCGAGTCATGTCCGCTCCTTTCTGCGCGAGGGCCGGCCCCCGCCGCTGCGGGGGCCGGCCCGATCGTGCGGCGCCGCGGCGCCGTGCCCGGTCAGCCCGGTGCGTCTAGTTGCCCACCATCGTGGCGCCGAAGAAGCTCAGCACCTCGTTGATGGGGTTGGCGATGGCCGTCGAGCTGGAACCGGCGAACAGCAGGCCCACCGCGCGCGGGTTGGTCGCGACGTCCTGGACGAGCAGGGAACCCGAGTCGCCGCCGGCCAGGAACTTGCTGGCCCGGTTGGAGACCACGATCTGCCCGGTGAAGGTCTTGGTGAAGGCCGCGCCGCCGGCACACTCGTTCTCGTAGGCCACGCTCACGGTGGCGTTCAGGCCGCTGACCTTGCTGCGGGTCAGGCCGGTGGTGCGGCCGCTCTTCTTGACGGCCTGGTTGACGGTGGCCGCCACGGTCTGACTGCTGATGGTGCCGATCTGAAGGATGGCGCTGCTGACCGCGCCCGAGATGATGGTGGCCGTCGAGGCATCCACGTTGCTGTTGGGCAGCGCCTTGGAGACCACGAGGGTAGCCACGTTCTGGGCGTTGGCCGCGTTGCAGCCCACGTCGATCAGGGCGGGCTGGATCATGTAGTCGCCGGTCGTGGCCACGCGGCTGTTGCCGCCGGACACGATGTCGGCCTCGAACACGTGGTAGTTGCTGAGGATCCGCTGCTGGCCGCCCACGCTGATCAGCGAGCCCAGGGTACCGCCGCAGCAGTAGCCGTTGGCCAGGTCGTAGCGCCAGCCGCCGGAGGTGCCCAGCTGGATGGGCAGGGTCTGCTTGGCCGTGTGGCTGACGGTCGGGGTCGTGGTCCGCATGGCGACGATGGGATCGGTCAGCAGGATCTGCACCTGGACGCCGTCGATTTCATGGGGCATCCGGGTGACGGCCTTCTCGCTGGTGACCAGCAGCAGGATGGCCGGCTGGCCGTCCTCGCCCAGGGTCACGGCGGTCCCGATGACGTCGGGCGACGCCATCAGGGCCGGCGTGTGCCGCTCCTGGATGACCATGGTGCCGCGCAGATCCGGGGTGTTGTCCTGAGGCGCCTGGGTGATCGGTGTGGTGAGCGCGGTGTCATCGTTCGAGCAGCCCTGGAAGCCGACCAGCAGCGCCAGGACGCCGGCCAGAACGAGGAAGCTGGACAGACGCAGGCGGAAGTGTTCCATGCGACGGACCCCCTATCGGGTAGGAAGGGTGTGGCGAGACCCCGTCGTGCGAGGTTTCTTGAGATTACTCCCGCGAAAAGATCACGGTCAAGGCATTTATATTGCGGTTTCGCAACTAGCTCTCCGGCCCCCGCAGGGACGCATAGAACTCGCGGCGCACGTCGTCGGTGTAGCGCTCGATCTGCGCCGCGGGCACGTCCAGGTGCAGCAGCGCCTGCCGCGTGATCTCCAGCCCGGCCTCCAGCTGGGGCAGCACCACCTCGTACACGCCCAGGGCGTGCAGGTCCTCCAGCACGCTCTCGCTGTCGGCCCGGGCCACGATGTGCAGGTCCGGCCGCAGCGTGCGCGCGCGGCGGGCGATGTCCAGGGTCACCACCGGGGCCGGCGTCGTGATCACCAGCAGCCTGGCCGCCGACAGGCCCGCCGCCTCCAGCACCACCGGATGCGCGGCGTCGCCGTAGACCACCGCCACGCCCGCCGAGCTGCACGCTTCCAGCCGCCTCTGGTCCAGTTCGATGGTCACGAACGGCAGGCCCAGGCGGCCCAGCACCAGCGCCACCTGGCGGCCCGTGCGCCCGGCCCCGGCCAGGACCACGTGGCCGCGCAGGCTGTCGCGCTCGAAATTGATGGTCTGCAGGGGTTCGGCCCGGCGGTGGCGTTTCAGCACGGAGTACAGGGGCCCCGTCGCCCCCGAGACGAAGGGCGTGGCGAACATGGTGACCAGCGTGACCGCCATGATGGTCGAATAGAGATCGGGCCCGATGCTGCCGGTGTCGAGGCCCACGCGGCCGATGACGAAGGCGAATTCGCCCGCCTGGAACATGGTCAGGCCCAGGGCCAGGGGCACGACGTTGCCGTAGCCGAAGAGCCGCCCCACGCCGGCGCAGATCAGGCCCTTGGCCACCGCCACCACCGCCACCAGCCCCAGCACCAGGCCCAGGTGGCCCCGCACGTAGCCCGGATCCAGCAGCATGCCGACCGAGACGAAGAACAGCAGCCCGAAGAGGTCGCGCAAGGGAATGATGTCGCTCAGGGCCTGGTGGGCGTGGTCCGACTCGCTGAGCACGAGGCCCGCCACGAAAGCCCCGAAGGCGAAGGAAAGCCCCACCTTGTAGGTGGCGAAGCCGATGCCCAGGCCCAGCCCCGTGACCGTCAGCAGGAAGAGCTCGCGGGAGTCCCCGCGGCTGATCCGGCGCAGCAGCCAGGGGATCACCCGGGTGCCCACGATGATCATCAGCCCCAGGAACAACACCGACCGTGCCACCGCCCAGCCCAGCTGCGGCAGCCCCGCCTGCAAATCCGTCAGCTTGGGCAGCAGGATCAGCAGCGGCACCACCGCCAGGTCCTGCACCAGCAGCATGCCGATCATCACGCGGCTGGACAGGGTGCCCAGCATCCCCCTTGCCTGCAGGGTCTTGAGGATGACCATGGTGCTGGAGAGGGAGACGCAGGCCCCGAACCACACGGCGTCGGTCCAGGGCCAGCCCAGGGCCAGCCCGGCGCCGGCGCCCACGGCCACCGTCAGCAGCAGCTGCAGCGTCGTGCCCCAGACCGCGACCCGGTACACCGGCCGCAGCTCCTTCAGGGAGAACTCGATGCCCAGGGCGAAGAGCAGCAGCGCGACGCCGATCTCCGCCAGCAGCTCGACCCCGTGGGCGTCGGAGATCAGCCGGCCGCCCGTCATGGGGCCCAGCACGATGCCCGCCAGGATGTAGCCCAGGATCAGGGGCTGGCGCAGGCGCTGGGCCAGGACCGCGCCCAGGAAGCCGGCGCTGACGATGATCGCGATGTCGGCGGCGATGCCCATGGCCCCTCCCGGCGGTGGTCCGGCCCTCGGTCCGGCCGCACGATACACGAAGAAGCCCGGCGCATCCAGTGCGCCGGGCGTCAGGGACTCCGCGGGGAGTCCGGATGGCCTTCCCGAGCGAGGGCCCTCAGGCCAGCCGATCGGCGACCAGCGCCGCGCAGACCAGCAGCACGAAGGTGTTGATCTCCATGAAGCGGAGCTTGTAGACCCGGCCGAGGGGCGCCGCCGCCTGGCCGCCCGCCGCGGCCACCGGCCGCAGCAGCACCAGAGCGCGCAGCACCACGGCCAGGCCCGCCGCCGCCACCAGGTAGCGCGGCAGCGCCGACTCGAACAGCGAGAACAGCGGCATCAGGAGGCTGGCCACGGCCACCGCGGCGATCCAGACGAAGGTCAGCCGGCCGATCTGCCGGCGGTCGAAGCGGTCGAACAGCGAGGGCAGGCCCGCGGCGACGTAGTCCTTCTCGTAGTGCAGCAGCAGCAGCCAGAAGTGGGGCATCTGCCACAGGAAGAAGAAGAAGGCGATCTCGTGGATGGTCGGGTCGGCCAGGTGCCCCCCCGCGGCGGCCCAGCCCGCGGCCGGGGGCAGGGCCCCCACCAGCGCGCCGGGCAGGGCGGCAAACGGGGTGACCCGCTTCAGCGGCGTGTAGATGCCGTTGTAGACCGCGGCCGCGGCCAGGCCCAGCACCGCCGGCACCGGGCCGTAGGCCAGCCAGGACAGGGCCGTGCCCGCGATCAGCAGGACCAGCGCCCCCAGCAGCGCGCCCCGGCGCGTGATGCGCCCGGCGGGGATGGGCCGGCCCGCGGTGCGCCCCATGCGCGTGTCGAGCACCGAGTCCTGCACCTGGTTCAGCGCCGCCGCCCCGCAGGCCTGCAGCAGGATGCCCAGCAGGACCGGCAGCATGGCCAGGTCGAAGCGGCCCCGGTAGACCACGTAGCCGACCGCCGTGGTCACCGTGGACGCCACGGTGATCCGCGGCTTGACCAGTTCCAGCCAGACGCGCACCACGCTACTTCAGCTCCTTGAGGAACTCGACGATGTTGGCGATGTCCGTGCTGTCGACCAGCGCCCCCTGGGCCGGCATCAGGTTCTGGTAGCCCTTGACCAGGTCGGCGGCCGGCTCGACGATCGAGCGCCGGACGTACTCCTCGTCGACCAGGACCTGGCGCTCCTGGCCGTCGGTGATCACCGTCGCCTGGTGGCCCCAGATGCCCTTGAACGAGGGGCCGATCAGCTTGCTCCCGTCCAGGGAGTGGCAGGTGACGCAGCCCTTGACCGCCAGCAGGTCCCGGCCGACGGGCCGGTCCCACTCCCCGCCCATCATCTCGTCGAACTCCTCCCGCGGGATCACCTTCACGTTGGCCAGCATGGCGCTGTGCTGGTCGCCGCAGTACTCGGCGCAGAAGATCGTGTAGTCGCCGGTGCGGTCGGCCTGGAACCAGGCGTGGTTCCGCCGGCCGGGCATGCAGTCCTCCTTCAGCCGGAAGGCCGGCACGAAGAAGCTGTGGATCACGTCCGCCGACTCGAGGTTCAGCTTCACCGGCTTGCCCTGGGGCACCACCAGCTCGGGCAGCACCCGGCCGTCGGGGTAGATGAAGCTCCAGGACCACATCTGCGCCCGCACCGTCACCGGGAAGGCGCCCTCGGGGGTGTCGCGCATGACCTTGAACCCCGCCCAGCCGTAGTAGAACATCACCAGCACCAGCACCGTGGGCAGGACGGTCCAGATGGCCTCGAGGGTCACGTTGCCCTCGATCTGCGCGGGGGCCGGGTTGCGGGAGCGGCGGTAGCGCACGATGAACCACACCATGGCGCCGGTGACCCCCAGCAGCATGATCACCGAGGCGACCAGGATGAACCAGAAGGTCTGGTCCACCATCGCGGCGTAGCTCGAAGCTCCAGACATCGTCGTCCTCACCGGTGGCTGTAGTCGAAGAAGGTCAGGCCCATGACGACGGCGAGGATCGCCATCGCCGTCAGGAACATCCAGCGGAAGACCGGCTTCTCGTACTTCAGGTGCATGAAGAACATGAGGATCAGCGCGGCCTTCAGCGGCGTGACCACCATCGCCACGCCGATGCCGACGCGGCCGGGGAAGAGGATCGAGGCCCCCGCGGTGATCAGCGTCAGCAGCATCAGCGAGATCCAGATCAGGACCTGCAGCCCGTCGGGCACGATGTGCTCGTGTTCGGCGTGGGCGGTCGCGTGCGCGTCGTGCATCCCGGCTCCTTCCGCGGCTCAGGCGGTCAGGTAGAACAGCGGCAGCAGGAAGACCCAGACCAGGTCCACCAGGTGCCAGTACAGCCCCGTGTACTCCAGCATGCCGTGGCGGCCGGCGCGCACCGCGCCGGAGCGGATCTTCGCGAACACGACCGCCATCACGATCATGCCGATCACCACGTGGATCCCGTGCAGTCCCGTCATCATGAAGTACAGGTTGTAGAACAGGTCCTGGCCGTGGGGCAGCTCCTTCAGGTACTCCTGGCCGGGGAAGATGTGGTGGCTGTACTTGGCGCTCCACTCGAAGTACTTGACCACCAGGAAGACCGCGGCCAGGGCGAAGGTGGCCCCCAGCCAGCGCAGCGAGCGGCCGGCCTGCCCGCGCTGCAGCGCCCCCACCGCCAGCACCATCGTCAGGCTGCTGGTCAGCAGCACGAAGGTGTTGGCCACGCCCATGTACCGGTTCAGCTCGTAGGCGGCCTCGTGGAAGTCGGCGGTGTGCATCTGCCGGTACACGGCGTAGACGACGAAGAGCCCGCCGAAGAGCAGCACCTCGGTGAACAGGAACAGCCACATCCCGGTCTTGGCCCCGACGGGGTCGCGGTGCACGACGTGGCCGGTGGCCGTCGCTGCCTGGGTGTTCATCGGCTCACCTTCCCTGCCCGCGCTCGGCGATGATGCGGGTGAAATCGTAGGGGTCGCCCGGGTTCTCCGGCACCTTGGCGAAGTTCAGCTGCGGCGGCGGCGAGGTGGTCTGCCACTCCAGGGTGGTGCCGCCCCAGGGGTTGTCCGGGGCCCGCTCGCCGTGGCGCGCCGAGCGCACCAGGTTCACCACCATCAGGACGATCCCCGCGGCCAGGATCCACGAGCCGAAGGTCGAGATCATGTGGGGCAGGTGGTACTCGGGCAGGTAGTCGGCGTAGCGCCGCGGCATGCCCATGATGCCCATGACCAGCATCGGGAAGTACAGGACGTTGAAGCCGACGAAGATCAGGCCCCAGGCGGCCAGCGCCGCCTTCCTGTTGAACATGCGCCCGAAGATCTTGGGGAACCAGTGGTGCAGGCCGGCGAAGAGCCCGATGCCCGCGCCGCCGAACATGGTGTAGTGGAAGTGCCCCACGATGAACGCGGTGTCGTGGATGTGGATGTTCGTCGACAGCGCGCCGTTGACCAGGCCGGTGAGCCCGCCGATGGAGAACAGGAAGATGAACGTCGCCGCGTACAGCAGCGGCACCTCCGCGGCGATGGAGCCCTTGTAGAGGGTGGCCACCCAGTTGAAGATCTTGATGCCGGTGGGGATGGCCACCAGGAAGGTCAGCAGCGAGAACACCCAGCGGGCGGTGTCGCTCATGCCCACGGTGAACATGTGGTGGCCCCAGACCAGGTAGCCCACGCCGGCGATCGCCATGGACGACATGGCGATGGCCTTGTAGCCGAAGATGGTGCGCCGCGCGAACACCGGCAGGATCTCCGAGATGATGCCCATCGCCGGCAGGATCATCACGTACACCACCGGGTGCGAGTAGATCCAGAACAGGTGCTGGTACAGGATCGGGTCGCCGCCGCGCGCCGGGTCGAAGAAGCCGATGCCCACCGTGCGCTCCATGAACAGCAGCACCAGGGTGATGCCGACCACCGGCGTGGCGATCACCTGGATCCAGCTGGTGGCGTACAGGCCCCAGCAGAACAGCGGCATCCGGAAGAAGCCCATGCCCTTGGCCCGCAGCCGGTGGATGGTGGTGATGAAGTTCATGCCCGTGAGGATCGAGCTGAAGCCCAGCACGAAGGCCGCCATCACCGCCAGCGAGACGTTGGTGCCGGTGCGCAGGGAATAGGGCGCGTAGAAGGTCCAGCCCGTGTCCGGGGTGCCGCCGCCGGCGAACAGCGAGGTCACCGCCATGAAGGCGCCGGCCATGTACACGTACCAGCTCAGCAGGTTGAGCCGCGGGAAGGACACGTCCTCGGCCCCCAGCTGCAGGGGCAGGATGATGTTGCCCAGGATGGCGGGGATGCCCGGCACGATGAACAGGAAGATCATGATCACGCCGTGCAGGGTGAAGAACGTATTGTAGGTCCTGTGGTCGACGTACTGCATGCCCGGGTTCAGCAGCTCCAGGCGCATCATGATGCCCAGGGCCACGCCCACCAGGAAGAAGGTTCCCATGGCGTACAGGTACATCAGGCCGATGCGCTTGTGGTCGGTGGTGGTCAGCCAGGACCACAGGCCGGTGCGCCCGCCCAGCGGGGGGTCGAAGTAGCTGCCGGTGTAACCGGGACCCGTGTGGATGGTCGCCGTCCCGGCGGAGGCGTCGCTAGCTGCTGCCATCGGCTCAGCTCTCCTTTCGGCGCATTTTGCGGGTGCTGAACACGAGGAAGGCCACGAAGCAGGCGACCGAGGTGAGCATCACCACGGCCACCACCTTGGCCAGGTTGAACACGTAGGTGCGGCCGGCGGGGTCGTAGCTGAAGCAGAAGCGCAGCAGCCGGGCGGTGGTCGGCCTGACCGTGCCCTGGGACGCCTCGTAGACGCCCATCTCGAAGTCGAAGGGCAGGAACTGGGTGCCGTACAGGTAGCGCACGATCTTGCGCTCGGGCGACAGCATGATCAGCCCGCCCGGGTGCACGTACTCCTGGCCGACCCGCTTGTAGTGGAAGCCGGCGGCCCCCGCCAGCCGCTCGATGTCGGCCTTTTCGGCGGTCAGGAAGCGCCAGGTCTCCGGCGGCAGGGGGCGGCTGAGCTGGGCCAGGTAGTTCTCCCGCTTGGCCTTGGCCGTCTCGGGCCGGTCCTCGGGATTGAAGCTGACGCTCACGACCTGGAAGGGCTGCTTGGCGGGATCGAGCCGGCTCTTGCCCAGGATGTCGGCGATCTCCGTCAACAGCGGCGTGCAGATGCCCGGGCACTCGAAGTAGACGAAGTTCAGGATCGTGGGCCGGTCCACCAGGTCGCCCAGCAGCACCGGGTTGCCGTCCTCGTCCACCAGGCGGATGTCCGCGGGCACCACGTCGCCCAGGTGCTCCTCGAAGTCCACCACGTCGGCCGACTCCTGGGCCGCCACAGGCAGGGTGGCACACAGCAGAGCCGCAAGAGCCAGGGCGCCCCCAGGAGCGAGGTTTCTCTGTACGGAAAGCATGATTCTCCCGGGGCCGCGCGGTGCGGGTTCCGCGCGCGGCCGGTCAGGCCGGTTCAGGCTCGTGCGTCGGACACGAAGAGCAGCGCCGGCGGTCCGCATCCTCCCTGGAAACCCGCATCTCCCCCGCATCCCGATGACGGATCGCCCCAGCGCTGGAAAACATAGTAATCAAGTCTGATATCGACACGCAACGTCAAAATGGATCTTTTTTATCGGAAAGGGGGGCGGCGCCGCCCGGAGACGGCGCCTGACGCCGTAATCAGGCCTCCGAGAAGGAGTTGCAGCTCCCTTGGGGATTGACGGGGCCGGCGAAGAGCGTGCAGCCGCCACAATACCGGCCCGCCGCGGGCTCCTTCCAGAACTCGCACACCTCGCAGGCGAGGGCCGGGTCCTCGGCCAGTTCCACGTACTCGAACGCCTCGCGCACCTGGATCTGGGCCGGGGTCAGCCCCGTCAGGTCGTCGCAGGGCCTGGGCCCCTCGGCGACGGCGGACCCGGCGGCCTGCCCGGTCTGCCCGGCGGTCTGCTGGTCGCCGCGGCCGCAGCCGGCCAGGAGCAGGACGGTGCCCGCGCCGGTCAGCGCGGCGCGACGGAGGAAGAGTCGGCGGAGGGGATCGTACACAGCCATGGGTTGGGCTCCTTTCGTCTGACCCTGTGCCCCACAGATTGCCGCCGTTTGATCCGGGCCGCCACCGGCAACCCGGACCCCGCGCCATCCGTAACTACCCATCACGCCCCGCAGGAGTTAAACTGCCGCCTTACGCCGAGCCTTCACCCCGGACAGGAGATCGTGCGATGCCCGCTTCCCGACTGCGCCCGGTGGGCGCCCTGCTGTTCCTGCTGGCCGGCCTGCCGGCAGTCGCCCAGGACGCCGCCGTCAGCTACCAGATGCCCGACCCCGTGCTGGCGGCCATGATCGACGCCCCGC
>JACZKN010000459.1 GCA_014859985.1 Candidatus Krumholzibacteriia bacterium
CCGCCACCACCCGGATCCCCGGCACCAGCGCGTGGGCGGCGACCGCGGTCCCGGACAGCAGCCCGCCCCCGCCCACCGGCGTCATGACCAGGTCCAGGTCCGGGTGGTCGGACAGCAGTTCGAGGGCCGCGGTGCCCTGGCCGGCGATGATCCGCCAGTCGTTGTACGGATGCAGGAACTCGGCGCCGGTGCGCGCCACCACCTCGGCCAGGGTGCTCTCTCTGGCGGCGAGGGTCGGTTCGCAGTCGTAGATGACGGCGCCGTAGCCGGCGACGGCCGTCCGCTTGATCGCCGGCGCGCCGGTGGGCATCACCACGTGGGCTGCGATGCCCCGCAGGCGCGCCGCCAGGGCCAGGGCCTGGGCGTGGTTGCCCGAGGAGTGGGTCGCCACGCCCCGGGCGGCCTCCTGGTCCGAGAGCGAAAACACCGCGTTGGTGGCCCCGCGCATCTTGAAGGCGCCCACCTTCTGCAGGTTTTCGCATTTGAACAGGACGGAGCAACCGGCGGCCGCGTCCACGGCCGCGGAGGTCAGGACGGGCGTGCGGTGCACCCGGCCCGCGATGCGGGCGGCGGCGGTGCGGATGTCCAGGATGGTGATCATGGCGGGGATGATACGGCGCGGCCGGGCGGGCGTCCAGCGGCGCGATGCAGCGCCGGACGCGCAGCGGCCCGGGACGGACCGTCCCGGGCCGCGGCTCGTTGCGGGCCCGCCCTCCCCTAGGACAGGGCCGACGTGCAGTGGGCGCACTTGGTGGCCTTCAGGGGCACCGTCGACAGGCAGTGCGGGCACTCCTTGGTCGTCGGCGCCGCCGGCGCCGGGGCCGGCTGCTCGCGCTTGGCCTTGTTCAGGGCCTTGATCACCATGAAGACCGAGAAGGCGACGATCAGGAAGCTGATCACCGTGTTGATGAACAGGCCGACGTTCAGGGTCACCGCGCCGGCCGCCTGGGCGTCGGCCAGGGCCGTGTACGGACCGGAGGGCGTGCCGCCCTTGAGCACCAGGAAGATGTTGGTGAAATCGACCCCGCCCAGCAGCAGCCCGATCGGCGGCATGATGATGTCCGACACCAGGGACTTGACGATGGTGCCGAACGCGGCGCCGATGATGATGCCGACGGCCATGTCCACCACGTTGCCCTTGACGGCAAACTCCTTGAATTCCTTCAGCATGTCGCTGTGCCCCCTTGGCTGACGGGATGAAACCCAACTCCGGCGCGTGCCGGACGATGGGCATCCTATACGACGATCCCCCGCGGCGGCAAAGGTTTTCGTGCCGCCGCGGGGGATCGGGCTGCAGCAGAAGCCGCCTACTTCAGAAGCACCAACCGCCGCGTCTCGCCCCCTCCTGCGGCGCTGAAGCGGGCAAAGTACACGCCCGAGGCCAGCCCCTGCGGCTGCCACACCACGCTGTGCTCGCCGGCCGGGCGCTCCTGGTCCACCAGCACCGCCACCCGCCGGCCGGCCGTGTCGTAGATCTCCAGGCGCACCGGCCCCGCCTGGGACAGGGCGTAGGTCAGGGTGGTCGCGGGGTTGAAGGGGTTGGGGTAGTTCTGGGCCAGGCCGAAGCCCGCCGGCACCCGCAGGCCCACGCCCGACAGGGAGCTGACCAGCACCGCGTCGGCGATGACCAGGGTGTCGGCCGAGCAGCCGTTGGTGACGATCAGCGTCACGGTGTAGGTGCCGTCGGCCTGGTACTCGTGGGTCGGGTGCTGCTCGGTGGACGTCGCGCCGTCGTCGAAGTCCCACTGCCAGCCCGTGGCCCCGCCGGTTGACTGGTCGGTGAAGGCGACCACGAGCGGCGGCGTGCCCAGGGTATCGCTCAGGGCGAAGGCCGCGGCCACGGGCGTGCCGACGGCCACGGCCCCGGTCACGGTCAGGGTGTCGACCCCGCCCGTGCCGGTGACCACCAGCTGCACGTCGTAGGCGCCGGGCTGGGTGTAGGTGTGGACCGGGTGCTGGTCGGCCGAGGCGCCGCCGTCGCCGAAGTCCCAGGCCCAGGTAAGGATCGCGCCGGTGGAGGCGTCGGTGAACGCCGCCTGCAGGGGCGCGCAGCCGGCGGCAGGGTCGACGGCGAAGGCCGCAACCGGGACGGGCACCGCGTCCACGGCGATCAGGTCGCCGGCGGTCAGGGTGTCGGCACCGCAGGCGCTGCCGGCGATCAGCCGCACCGTGTAGACCCCCGCGGCGGTGTAGGTGTGCACCGGGTGCTGCTGCGCTGAGGAGCCGCCGTCGCCGAAGTCCCAGGCCCAGGAGTCCGCCCCCGTCGAGAGATCGGTGAACGTGACCTCCAGCGGCGCGGTGCCGCTGGAGTCCGAGGCGCTGAACGCCGCCTGCGGGCCGTCCAGGACCGTGACGGAGGCCGCCACGCTCAGGGTGTCCGCGCCGCCGGCATTGGCGGCGATCAGGGTCACGGCATAGGCGCCGGGCGCCGCATACTCGTGCGACGGATCCTGCAGATTCGAGGTGCCGCCGTCGCCGAAGTCCCAGGTCCAGGCCGTGGGTGTCCCGGTGGACTCGTCGCTGAACGCCACCACCAGGGGGGCGCAACCCTCGGTCGGCGTGGCCGAGAAGTCCGCGACCGGAGCCGGCGGGACCACCGTGATCAGGTCCACCGCGAGCACCGTGTCGGCGCCGCAGGCGTTGGTGGCGATCTGCCGCACCGTGAAGGTCCCGTACTGGATGTAGGCGTGCACCGGGTTCGGGCCGACGTCGGTGCCGCCGTCGCCGAAGTCCCACTGCCAGCTGGTGGCGCCGACCGACGTGTCGGTGAACTCCACCAGCAGCGGCAGCGGGCCCGTCGTCTGGCTGGCGGTGAATCCGCCCGTCGGCGCGCCGCCCACGGCGATGTAGGCGGTGCGGGTCAGGCTGTCGCTGCCGCCCGGGCCCGACACCTCCAGGGTCACGCTGTAGGTGCCCGCGGCCGTGTAGGTATGGGCCGGATCCTGGTCGGTGGAGGTTGCGCCGTCGCCGAAGGTCCAGCTCCAGGTGTCGACGTCGCCCGTCGACCCGTCGGTGAAGGCCACGAGCTGGGGAGCGCAGCCCACCGTAGGCGAAGCCGCGAAGTCCGCCGTCGGCGCCACGGGTCCGCCCGCGCCCACCGCCGCCGCCGCGTCCACCATGCCGTACCCCGAGTAACGGTCCCAGCCGGCGCCGGACTCCACGTTGACGATGTCCTGCGCGGTGTTGCGCAGCTGGTCGCGGATCTGCGACGCCGTCCAGGTAGGGTTGGCCGACTTGACCAGGGCCGCGACCCCCGCCGCGTACGGCGTGGCGCAGCTGGTGCCGTTGAAGAAGGGCTCGTAGTTGCCGGGGCGATAGCCGCCCGCGCCGGAGATGTCGGTGGTCGGCAGGATGGTCGGGGCGATGATGTCCACCGAGCGCCGGTCGTTGGCCACGGTGTAGCCGTAGTTGGATCCCCACCAGCGCTCGCCGTCGCAGGTCCAGCCGTTGGGGTCGGCGGTGACGCCCGGATTCAGTTCGCCCTCGAGGCTGGAGCTGCGCTTGCGGTCCCCGCAGGGCGAGGCCGCCCCCACGGCGATCACGTAGGTGTTGATGGCGGGATAGCTGATGGTGCTGGCGTTCTCGTTGCCGGTCGCGGCCAGCAGCACCACGCCCGCGCCGAAGGCGTTCAGCAGCGCCGTGTCCATGGGCGAGTAGGTGGAGAGGCCCGCGCCGAAGCTCATGCTGACCACGTCGGCACCGTTGGCCACCGCGTAGTTGAGGGCATTGACGGCTGCGGAGAGGTACAGGCTGCCGGCCGAGTCGGCGATCTTCAGGGGCATGATCGAGCACCCGCCCGCCACGCCCGCCACGCCGATCCCGTTGCCCGCGATGGCCGCCGCCACCCCCGCGCAGGCGGTGCCGTGGCCGGCCGCCGCGCCATCGTCCATGGGGTTGCTGTCGTTGTCGCCGAAGTCGTACCCCGTGACGAGGTTCAGGTCCGGGTGCGCCGTGTCCACGCCCGTGTCGAGGATCGCGATCACCACCGCGGGGTCGCCGTAGCCCTGGGCGCCGTCCCAGGCCTGTTCGGCGTTCGTGTCGAAGCCCACGGTGCCCACGCCCGGGCCGGTGTGGTCCCAGGTCGTGCCCCAGCCGTAGGCCGGCAGCTGGGCCGTGTTGGCGTGGCCCCAGTTGTCCGGATAGTCGGGATCGTTGGGGACCACGGCCGGGAAGACCCGGTAGTCGGGCAGGGCCTCCTGCACGTCCGGCTGGGCGGTCAACCGCGCGGCCAGGTCGGTGATGTCCGCGGAGCCGGCCAGGTCGATCCGGTACCAGCGGTCCAGGTCCGGGTCCACCGGCCGGGCCTTGTCCCCGGGCAGGGTGAAGGCCCGCGCGATGCCCGTGACGCCGTGGCCGGCCAGCACGGCGTCGACCCCGGCCAGGCCGACGACCAGCTGCGGGCCGTCCGCCTTGTCCGCCGCCATCAGCGACGAGGCCTCGAGCGCGGCGGGCGTGAACTGGACCAGCACCCGGTCCGGGGCCCAGGGCAGCACCAGTTCGGCCGAGGCGGTGGGGCCACCTTGCACGGGGGCGTACAGCCGGGGCTCGGGGGCGGCCAGGGCCGGCCCCGCGAGGGAGGCTGCCAGGCAGAGCACGGCAAAGGGCAGCAACAGGACGGGTCGCTTCACGGCGGATACCTCGCGGGCTGGAAGGGTCGTAGACGGCGTGTTCAGAAAGGTATTATAGCGGATTTTCGTCGCACAAATGTCACGAAAAGTCATTTTCAATAACTTAATCGTCGCCGGCCGCGGGCTCCCCCCACGCCCGACGGACGCAAGCCACCGGCGCCGGCCGCCCCGCCAGGGTCCCGATCAGGATCACCACCAGCGCCACCGCCGTCCCCACCACGAACCCGTGGACCCCCGCCAGGCCCGGCGGCAGCCCCGGCAGCCAGCCGAGGCGCGGCCAGGCCTGCCACAGCAGCGCCGCCGTGGTCCCGGCCACCATGCTGGCCAGGGTGGCGCGCGCGCTGGTGCGCCGCCAGTAGATCCCGAAGAGCAGCGGCCACAGGTTGGTCGAGGCGATCACCGCCCAGCTGAACGCGGTCAGCACCAGCACCAGGGCCGGCGGCTTGAGCGCGATCAGCAGGCTCACCACGCCGACCGCGAGGCTGGTCAGGCGGCTGGCCCGCAGCTCGGTCGCCGGGGCCAGGGGCCGGCCCAGGCCCTCGATCCACACGTCCCTGACCAGGGAGCTGGCGATGATGATCAGCACGCCGGCGAACGTGCTCATGCCCGCGGCCACGACCCCGGCCAGGAACAGCGCCCCGCCCCAGTCGTTCAGCACCAGCTGGGTGAGCGCGGGGATGGCCTGGTCGGCGCTGTCCAGGGTCGGCACCAGCACCCGGGCCACCGCGCCGTTGAGATAGGGCAACAGCGCGATGGACGCGCCCACGGTCACGATCACCGTGCCCGCGCGCAGCATGCGGTCGTCGCGGATGGAGTAGAAGCGCACCAGCAGCTGGGGCATGCCCCAGGTGCCCAGGCTGACGATGAGGGTGAAGCTCACCAGCCCGGCCCAGCCCCAGGTGCCGGGCGTGGTGACCAGGCCCGGGTCGACGGCGCTGAGCCGCGCCACCAGCTCGGCCATGCCGCCCACCTTCTGCAGCGACATGAAGGTCAGCAGCAGCAGCGCCGCGATCATCACGATCGCCTGGATCATCGAGGTCCAGACCACGGCCAGGTAGCCGCCCACGGCGGTGTAGAAGAGGATCACCACGCCGGAGATCAGCACCCCCGCCCAGTAGGGCAGGTCCATCAGCACCTCGAAGGCGTTGGCCATGCCCTTGAGCACCGAGACGTTGTAGACCACCAGGAAGAGGCCCGTGACCGCGGCCGAGAAGAGCCGCGCCTGGGGCGAGCCGTAGCGGGCGGCGAAGAACCCGGGCAGGGTCATGGCGTCCAGCCGTCCGGTCATGCGCCGCACCCGCCGGCCCAGCACGATCCAGGCCAGGGTGGTGCCCAGCAGCACGTTGCCCGCGCCGATCCACAGGGTGGCCAGGCCGTAGCGCCAGCCGAAGGCGCCGCCGCCGATGATCACCACGCTGGAGTAGTAGGCCGCCACGAAGGACAGGGCCGTCACCCAGGGCCCGACCTGCCGGCCGCCGATGGCGAAGTCGCCGGCGCTGCGGCTGCGGCCGCTCATCTTCACGCCGACCGCGGCCAACGCGCCCAGGTACACCACCAGGACGAGCACGTAGACGGTCATCGGCCCGATCTCCGGTCGTGGGCCTTGTCGGCCAGGGCCCAGACGACGGCCAGCACGATCGAGCAGGCCACGACCAGCACGGCGCCGAAGGTGGTCCAGGGCAGGTTCCAGGGGGCCACGGCGACTCCTCGGCTACAGGGACCAGGCCAGCTGCCAGCGCAGGAAATGGACGGTGTCGACCAGCGGCGGCAGCCCGTTGGACCCGTCGTGGAACGCCCCGGGCACCAGCATTTCCCACAGCAGGTGCCCGTCGACGCCCGACCCCAACCGCACCGTCAGTTCGGCCTGGGTGAGCAGGCCGCGCGGCTTCCAGGACGGCTGGGGCGCCAGCAGCCAGGTGGCACCCAGGCGCCCGTCGGCGCGGCCGCCCAGCGGCCGGGTCAGTTGCAGCCGCGGCGCGGCCACGTTCTCCCAGGCGGCCACCGCCACCCGGCCCGGGGTGCTCTCGCCGATCAGGGTGTAGATGTAGAGCTCGCTCCACTTGGGCCAGCGGCCCCAGGGGGCGCGGAAGGCGCGCCAGCCGCCGTCGCCCCGGCCGGAGTAGTAGAAGCCGCCCAGCTCCAGGCGCGAGCGGCCCAGGAAGGCGTCGCGCGCGAAGGCCTGCAGGGCCAGGGCGGTGCCCGCGTCGTCGTCGCGGCCCTCGCCCCGGTCTTCGCGCAGGTGCTGCACGGCGACCTCGGCTGCCCAGTCGCCCGTCCTGCCCAATTCGCCCGTGGCGCGCAGGTCCACCGTCAGGGTCAGCAGGTCGGCCAGGACGCCGTCCGGATCGCTCTCGTCCTTGGCGATCAGCGCCCAGGCCAGGCGGCCCTGGGCCCGGCGCAGGTACAGGCCCGTCTCGTCCATGTCCGCCAAGGGGCGCTCGTCGTCCCCGGCCAGCACGTGGTGGTCGCGCTTGAGGTTGCGGATGAAGGCGAGGTCCGTCCCGCCGTCCTGATCGGACAGCTGCAGGCGCACCGCGTCCTGGAAGAGGGTGCGGCTGCCGTCCAGGGGGCTGCGCTCGAGCATCAGGAAGCCGCCGGGCCAGACGATGTCCTGGCGGCCGACAGTCAGGCGGTCGTCCTGGCCGAAGGTCCAAGTCCAGGCCGCGCGGTCCACCAGCAGCTCGTCCCAGGCGAATTCCAGGTCGTCCGGGTGCAGGTGATGCCGGTGCTCGTTGGCCAGGCGCAGTTCCAGGGCGTGGGCCCCGGCGCTCAGCCGGCCGCCGGCCCGGGCGCGCACGCGGATCCAGTCGCGGTCCGGGTCCGGGGCGAAGTGGTAGACCCCGTCCAGGACCTCCTGGCGCACCCGCAGGTCGGCCAGGGCGGCGACGGAGGCGCCGCGGGCGGGTGCCGAGGCGAGCAGGCAGACGAGGACCGTGACGACGGCGGTGCGCAAGACGCTCCCTTCGCTCGCCCAAGGATGGCCCACGGCCGCGCCGCAGGCAAGGAATCGAACAGGGGAAATCAGCGCCGGACCGCGCCCGGTCCGGCGGCAACCGTCAGTCCAGGTCCAGGGCCGGCTTGAGCCGACCCCGGTGGCAGGTCGTGCAGTTGACCCGGGCCTTGCGGTCCAGGCCCTCGATCTTGCGCAGCTGGTCCTGGTTGATGCTGTAGACCATGGCCCACATGGCGCGGGCGACGCCGAACTTGTGCTTGGCGTCCCGCGCCCAGTCCTGCGGGTCGTGGCAGTGGACGCAGTCCACGCCGAGGGAGCGCGAGAAGGCCTCGTCCATGATGCGCAGGTACCGCTCCGCCGGCGAGGTGGGGGCGATGGTCACGCCCGTGAACGCCTGGTTCGCCGCCAGGAGGCGCCGCTCCCCCAGCCGCTCCAGGATGACCGCGATCTGCCGGGCCGCGGCGTCCTGGTCGTAGGGCACCGGCGCCGGCGCGGGGGCCGCCCCCGTCAGCAGGGGCAGCAGGAGCAGCAGCAGCAGGGGCCGCGGGGCCGTGGCGCGCATCGTCGGTGTCCTTCCGGCCGTCCCGTCGCCCGCCCGTCACCGGGGCGGCGCCCGGGGAGCGGGCTGCTACTTGACCTTGAGGGTGAAGACCACCGGCAGGTAGGCCGGGGCCAGGCAGACCTTGTCGTCGCAGGCCTGGACCGTGAGCTTCAGCTCCAGGGGCTGCTCGCCCTGCATGCCGGCCGGGACCAGGGCCGTGGCCTTGATCAGGTTCGTGCCCTCGAGCATGCGCACCTTCTCCCCGAAGAACACGCCCTCGTGGCCCGCGGGGTAGACGGCGGCGAACTCCTTCAGGGGGAAGTCCTCGTCCGGCACCAGCTCGACCCCGATGAAGGTGGTGTCGCCGTGGGCGTAGAGGTGCCAGGAAGGCGCGATCTCCACCTGCACGGCCAGGTCCACCCGCGCGCCCGCGGCGGCGGCGACCACGGCCTTGGCGGGGGCGGCCTTGACCACGTCGGCCGAGCCGCGCGGCGCCGCCAGGGCGGGCACGCTCGCGCCGGCCAAGGCGCAGATCAGGGCGATGACGGCGGTCTTGTTCACGGCGGTCCTCCGGTAGAATGGGGGGTTCAACGGCCCCGTTGGTCCCGTTCGGCCAGGATGCGCCCGGCCGCCCGGTCGATCACCTGCACGAGGCGCTCGATGTCGCTCTGCTCCATGCTGCGGTTCTCCACGTTCACCCGCAGGGCCACGCGGCCCCCGAGCACCGTGTAGCTGAACCAGGCGTCGCCCTCGTGCTCGACCCGCGCCTGCAGCTCGCGGTTCAGCTCGTCGTTGGTCTCGTCGTCCCAGCGCAGCCGGCCCGCCCGGTCCCGCGGCTCCCAGCGGAAGTTGCAGACCCCCAGGGTGTTGGGCCCCAGGATGCGGTAGTCCGGGTGCCGGCGCATGCGCGCAGCCATGATCCGGGCCAACTCGATGTCCTTCTCCACCCAGGCGGCGTACTGGCGGCGCCCCACCAGGCGGAAGGCCAGCCACACCTTCAGGGCGCTCAGGCGCCGGCTGCCCTGGATCCCGTACTGGAAGAAGTTGACCTTGTCGCCGCGGTGGAAGCCCCGGTGGTCCGGCAGCACCCGCCGGCCGTGGCCGTTGTCCTCGACCGCCTGGCCCTCGGCCAGGGCCTTCTCCATGTAGTACTCCGGGTGCACCAGGAAGCTCTTGCGCAGGAAGTCGCCGTCCCGCACCAGGATGCCGCCCGCGGCAAACGGCATGTAGAACCACTTGTGGGGATCCACGGTGATGGAATCCGCCTGGTCGATGCCCCGCAGCATGGTGCCGTACATCTGCGAGAGCACCACGGCGCCGCCGTAGGCGGCGTCGACGTGGAACCAACAGTCGTAGCGCCGGGCGAGTTCCGCCAGCTTGTCCAGCTTGTCGATGCTGCCGGTGTTGGTGGTGCCGGCGATGCCGATGATGCAGCAGGGCTTCAGGCCCGCGGCCAGGTCGGCACCGATCGCCTGCTCGAGGGCGCCGAGGTCGATGCGGTAGAGCTCGTCCTGGGGCAGCTTGCGCAGCTGGCTGCGCCCGATGCCCAGCAGGTCCACGGCCTTGTCGAAGCTGTAGTGGCCCTGGCCCGAGACGTAGAACGTGAGCCTGGCCATGTCCGGCCCCGGCGGCTCGAGGTGGTCCACCTGGGAGAGGTTGCGGCCCAGGGCGCGGTTGATGGCCAGCTTCAGCCCGGTGATGTTGGCGATGGAGCCGCCGGCGGTGAAGCTGCCGAAGCTGTTCTCCGGCAGCCCGAACAGGTCGCACAGCCAGCGGATGACCCGTTTCTCGATGGCGGTGCCCGAGGGCGCGTGGCGCCAGGAGGCCACGTTCTGGTTCATGGCCGCGGCCAGGGCCTCGGCGAAGATGGCCACCGGCAGGGGCGCCGGGTTCATCATGCCGAAGTAGCGGCGGCTGCCGATGGCCATGGTGTTGGGGAAGACCCGCGTGCGGCAGTCCTGCACCAGCTCGGCGAACGGCACGCCCTCCTCGGGCAGGGGCTCGGTGAACATCTCGTCCAGCCCCGTCGGCGACAGCGGCCCGTAGACCCGGCGGCCCTCCAGCCCCTTGAGGTACTCCACCACCAGGTCCACCATGGCGTAGCCCATCTCGCGCAGCGAGGCCTCGTCCTGGGCGTTCTCGACGACCGGCCGCTCCAGCGGCGGCGCGGGCGCGTCGTCGGCCGGGCCCGGGCCGAAGCCCCGCGCCGGGCGCACCGCATCCTTTTCGGAACGGGGCTTGGTCACAGCTTCGGCTCCTTGGGGGGCTGCCGGGGCGAAGACGGCGGGAAGGTGCCGGCGGCGATGGCCTCGAGCACCACGGCGGCGCCGCCCTGGGCGACGTCGCCCGCCAGGTGATCGGCCGCGGCCCTCACGTCGTCGGGGCTGTTGCCCATGGCGACGCTGGTGCCGCAGGCCGCGAACATGTCCAGGTCGTTGTAGTTGTCGCCGATGGCGACGGCCCGCGACAGCGGGATGCCGAGGTCGGCGGCCACCAGCGCCAGCGCCGCGCCCTTGCCCGTGTCGCGGTGGAAGGCCTCGGCCCACCAGAAGGCGCCCTCGCCCAGCAGCGAGCGCGTGTTGACCACGCGCACCGCCCCGCCCAGCACCTTGTGCACGGCGGCGGTCAGCAGCTGCACCGGCTCGCGCCGGTCGATGGTGCCCACCTCCAGCGCCCGGGTCCAGGGCCTCGCCAGCAGGTCGTCCACCGCCTCCAGGCGCCCGACGCCGCGCCGCCGCATGGCCAGGTAGCGGCCCAGCACGTCGTTGACCGGCCGCGATTCGTGGTGCAGCACGCCGCCGTCGCTGTCCAGGCCGTAGACCATGGGCACGGTGCCGTGCTCCCGGAAAAGCGCCACCAGGCGGTGCACCACCGGGCCCTCCAGGACGCTGCAGGCCAGCTCGCGGCGGGGCGCGCCCGCGTGCACCACGGCCCCGTTCAAGAGGACCAGGGGCAGATCGTCCGGGAACCAGCCGGAACCCTCCAGCAGATGGATCAGCGAAGGGAGGTTGCGGCCCGTGCAGAGGGCGACGGTGTGGCCGGCGGCGCGCACCGCCTCCAGGGCGGCGATCTCCCGCCCGCCGAGCACGTCGTCGAACTCGGTGTTCAGCAGGGTGCCGTCCACGTCGACGGCCACCAGCAGCCTTCCGTTGCCCGTGCTCATGCCCACCTCTTCATCCGTCGCTGCCGAATTCCCCGAACGTCCCCGTAGCCTCGCCCCAGGTGAGTTCGCGCCGGTCCACCCGGGCCCGGTCCGGACCCCGCAGCGCCCAGGCGGCCAGGGCCTCCAGGGCCTCGCGCGGCCCTTCGGCCACGATGCGCACCGAGCCGTCGGGCCGGTTGCGCACCCGGCCCACCAGACCCAGCTGCCGGGCGCGTGCGCAGGTGTGCCAGCGGAACGCGACCCCCTGCACCCTGCCCCATACCGTGATCTCCAGCCTCTGCACGGCTCCTCCCCGGCCGCCGGCGGGGCTGCGCCTAGCGGATGGCGAACGAGTTGCTGACGCCTCGGCAGTAGGTGTCGTCCGGGTCGAAGATCACGATCCGGTAGCGGTCGTCGGCACCCGGGTAGTCGAAGTCCGTCACCGTCCAGGTGTGCTGGCCCGACGCAGCCGGCACGTCGTCGGCGATGTAGCCCCCCGGCACCAGGGTGGCCCCGGCGTAGAGCCGGATGCTCAGGCCGGCGGAGGTGTTGACCGGGAAGAAGCTGATGACCAGCTGCTGGCCGATGGTCAGCTCGTCCGGCGGCGCCGTGATGTCGATGTAGCAGATGTCCGGGTCGGTCAGGCGGAAGGGCCCGACCTGGTCCTCGCAGCCCGTGACCTGGTTGTCGGCCACGCGCAGGTAGTAGTCGGAGGCCGTGCCCTGGTTGAAGGAGTCGACGTCCTGCCAGAGGTGGCTGCCGTCGTCGGCGATGCCGGCGGCGATGACGCCCACGAGCTCCTTCAACTCCAGGGGACCCTTCCACAGCTCGATGTCCACCGTTCCGCCGGTGTTCTCGCTGTCCCAGGTGACCAGGTACTCCTGGCCCGCGACCAGGGCCGAGTCCGGAGCCACGGTCAGGGCGATCGCGCAGCCCACCGTGTTGACCAGGGCGATGGGCACCGAGTCGGTGCAGCCGGCATCGCTGGTCGAGGTCAACCGCAGGGCGAAGTCGTCGCCGGAGGTGGCGCCGCGGGTATCGGCGGGCCAGGGGTAGTAGCCGTCGTTGGGGGTGCCGGCGTCCAGGGTGTCAACGACCGCCCCGGCCTTCAGCAGCTCGATCCGGACCGAACCGCCCCCGGAGGCGTGCCAGCGCAGGTTCACGACCTCCTGGGAGTAGAAGAGGGTCCCCGGCCCGGGGGTGTAGATGTCGATCCCGCAGGGGTCCGGCTGCGGGTCGGTGCCGTCGTCGCTGCCGCAGCCCAAGGGCGACAGGACGAACAGGGGCGACAGGACGAGCAGCGGCAGCAGGAAAGCGGCCAGCGGTGCGTACGGCGGTCGGCGCATGGCGTTCGGTCCTCGGCTGGGGGGACGGGCCCCGTTGGATTGCCCCGTGCCAATATACAGAACCTGCGGGGCAACCGGTACCTCGAACCCGGTCAGCGGACCAGGTCCAGGAAGGCCCGGTGGATCCGCAGGTCGGCCGTCAGTTCGGGGTGGAACGTCAGCCCCAGCAGCCGGCCCTGGCGCACGGCCACCGCCTCGCCGGCGTGGCTGATCACCACCTCGGCGTCGCGGCCGATGGCGGTGATCCGCGGCGCCCGGATGAAGACCGCCGCGAAGGGGTCGGCCGAGCCGTCGAGGGCGCCGAGGCCCACCGGCGCGGTGAACGAGTCGATCTGCCGGCCGTAGGCGTTGCGCCGGACGGTGCAGTCCAGCAGGCCCAGGGGCTCGACCCCGAAGTCCCCGCGCCGCTCCCCCTCCAGCCGGCCGGCCAGCATGATCAGGCCGGCGCAGGTGCCCATGACCGGCCGTTCGGCGGCGAAGGCGCGCAGGGGCTCCCGCAGGCCCCCGCGGTCGATCAGCCGGGTCAGGGTCGTGGACTCGCCGCCGGGGATGACCAGGCAGGACACCTCGTCCAGTTCGGCCGGCCGCCGCACGTCCCGGGTGACGCGGCCCAGGGCCGCGAAGGCCTGGCGGTGCTTCCCGTAGTCGCCCTGCAGGGTCAAGAGGCCCACCGGCCGGGTGCTCGCGGTCATCGGCGCTCCACGCGACGGCCCGGACGGCGCACCGCCCGGGCCGGAGGTCCGTGCGGGACGGCTACCAGCCGCGGCCCGCCATCTTCTCGTTCTCGGCCATCTCGTTCACCGCGCGGCCCTTCATGGCCTCGCCCAGGCGCATGGAGACCTCCATGAGCTTCTGCGGGTCGTCGAAGTAGGCCACCGCGTCGACGATGGCCTTGGCCCGCGGCGCGGGGTCCTCGCTGGCGAAGATGCCGCTGCCCACGAAGACGGTCTCGGCGCCCAGCTGCATCATCAGGGCGGCGTCGGCGGGGGTGGCCACGCCGCCGGCGGCGAAGTTGGGCACCGGCAGGCGGCCCAGCTCGGCCGTCTCCACCACCACGTGGTAGGGGGCGCCCAGGCGCTTGGCCTCGGCCATCAGTTCGTCGCTGCGCATCAGCTGCAGGCGGCGGATGCCGTCGGTGACCTCGCGCATGTGGGTGACGGCCTCGACAACGTCGCCGCTGCCCGCCTCGCCCTTGGTGCGGATCATCGCCGCCCCTTCGCCAACCCGCCGCAGGGCTTCGCCCAGGTTGCGGCAGCCGCAAACAAAAGGAACCTTGAAATTGTGCTTGTTGATGTGGTGCGATTCGTCTGCCGGGGTAAGCACTTCGCTCTCATCAATATAATCGATGCCCAGCACCTCGAGGATCTGTGCTTCGACAAAATGTCCGATGCGTCATTTGGCCATCACCGGGATGCTTACCGAGGCGATAATTTCTGCGATCAACCCCGGGTCGCTCATTCGCGCAACCCCACCCTGTGCACGAATATCAGCGGGAACCCGTTCCAGCGCCATTACCGCGCAGGCGCCTGCCTCTTCCGCGATGCGCGCCTGATCTGGGGTAACGACATCCATAATTACCCCACCTT
>JACZKN010000460.1 GCA_014859985.1 Candidatus Krumholzibacteriia bacterium
GGTTGGCGTAGACCGCGGCGATCCGCCCGCGCTCGTCGTCGCGGCGGGCCTCGGCCTCCACGATGGAGGCCAGGGTCAGCAGGGCGTGGGGCGACGGGGGCGGGACGGTCGCGGCGGCCACGGCGGCGGCCAGGCGCCGGCGCTGCGTCTGCACCAGGTGGGAGGCCACCACCGATGGACCGCTGCCGGCGGCGAAGACGTAGGTATCGGGGGCCAGGTAGCCCTCGCACAGGCGGAAGGCGCGCGGCCGGCGGCCGCTCTCGGCGGCCAGGAGTTCGGCGTAGCCGCTGGGCAGGCCGAACTCCCCGGGCACAGCGGCGGCCGCCGCCGCCAGGGCCGAGTCGGCCGCGGCCAGGAAGTCGTCCGGAGCGAAGCCGAGGGCGCCGGCCACCAGGGCGGCCGTCTCGTCGGCGTCCAGGCCCTCGGGCACGGTGAACCGCACCTGCACCGTGCGGCCGCCGGTCAGGTCCTCCAGCAGGCGCCTTGGGGACCGCCCCGGCAGCAGCTCGTAGAGCCCGGCCCGCAGGTCCCGGTCGCGGCCCGAGAGGCGGGCCCCCAGCCGAAAGAGCCGCCGGTGCTCCAGCAGGCCCCGCGCGGCCAGGGTGTCGGCCGCGGCGGCGAGGGTCATGCCCGGCGGGATGGTCACCAGCTGCGGTGCCCCGACCGAGGCGCTCCCGCCCCCGGTCCAGGCCAGCCAGCTCCAGACCACCAGGCCCAGCGCCGCGGCCGCCACGACGGCCAGCCCCGCTGGCAGCAGCCGCCTCACGCCCCCGCCTCCGTTCCGTCACCGCCGGCGGCGGTGCTGTCCAGGTAGGACTGCAGGATGATCTCCGCGGCCAGGGCGTCGCGCGCCTCCTTGCCCCCCTTCCGGCCGGTCGGCAGCCAGCGGTCGGCCTCGGCGCTGCTGTAGCGCTCGTCCCAGAGCACCACCTCCAGCCCCAGCTCGCGCCCAAGCAGCGCGGCGAAGCCGCGGGCGCGCCCGGCGAGGTCGGCCTCGCGGCCGTCGGCGGTCAGGGGCAGGCCCACGACGATCCGCTGGACCCCGCGCTCGGCGACCAGGCTGCGCAGCAGCTCCAGCACGGACCCGTCCCGGCCCTCCACGTGGGTGGTGACGGCGAAGGCGAGGCGGCGCCCGGTGTCGCCGGCGGCGATGCCGATGCGGCGCAGGCCGTAGTCGAGGCCGAGGCAGACGGGCATGGTCTCAGGCGTCGTCGTCGTCCCCGGCGGCCGCCAGGGTCTTGACGAGGCGGACGAAGAAGCGGCCGTCCGGGTGGCGGCCGAAGCTGAGCTGGTCGGTGAACTCGCGCATGATCAGGATGCCGCGGCCGCGCTGGCGCATCAGCTCCTCCGAGGGCTGCCATCCGACGAAATCGAAGCCCGGACCGTGGTCCAGGACCGTGACCGTGATGGCCGGGTCCCCCACCTCCAGGACCACCTCGATCTCCGTCCCGCCGTCGAGGCAGTTGCCGTGCTCCATGGCGTTGGTGCAGGCCTCGATGACCGCCGTGCCCAGCTCCTCGAGGCTGCGGCGGGCGCAATCCAACTCGCCGCCGACCTCCATCAGCACCACGTCGGGGACCCCGAGGTACTCCATGCGGCTCGGCAGCCTGATGCTGAGCTTGGACGTCAATGGGACCTGCCCGGCCGTCGGGTCAAGAGAAGCTCCGCACCGCTTCGTCCTCGTCCTGGTAGGACTCGAACACGGTGTAGAGCTTCGAGACGATGAAGATGTTCTCGATACGGTCGGAGACCTTCAGGAGTTTCAACTCGCCGCCGCTCTTCTTCAGGGTGGTGTAGCCGGAGATGAGGATGCCCAGGCCCGTGCTGTTGACCCAGCGCACCTTCTCCATGCTGACGACGACGTTGCGGCAGCCCTCGTGGATGAGGGTCTTGAGCGCCTCGTCGAAGGCGTCCGCGTCGGGACCGCCCATCAACTGGCCGCTCATCTCGAGGATGGCCACGCCGTCGCGCTTGCGTTCCTTGATCTTCACCGCGCCTCCCGCGCTCCGGATCCGGGCCGCGCCCGCCGCGGCGAACCCCACAGCCTGACCGCAGGCAACAGGATAGGGCAGAGCGCCCCCCGTGTCCAGCGCCGGGTCGGGCCCTGCCGGACGGCTCAACCGGCGCCGCGCAGGGCCGCCAGCACCGCGGCCAGATCCGCCGGCAGCGGGGACGTGAAGGCCAGTTCCGCGCCGGTCACCGGATGCACCAGGCGCAGCCCGGCCGCGTGCAGGAGCTGCCGGCGCGCCAGCTTCACCACCCGGTCGGCCAGGGCCCGGTCCAGGTTGTGCACCCCCCGGGCCCGCTTGTCGTCCCCGTAGACCGGGTCCCCCACCACCGGGTGCCCGCCCTGGGCGAAGTGCACGCGGATCTGGTGGGTGCGGCCGGTCTCCAGCTCCACCTCGCACCACTGGCAGAAGGCGAAGTCCTCCAGGACCCGGTAGCGGGTCACGGCGGCCCGGCCGCCCCGGGCCACGACCGCCATCTGCTGGCGGCGGCGGGGATGGCGGCCGATGTCGCCGGTCAGGGTGCCGGCCGGCTCGGCCCACGCGCCCCAGCTGAGCGCCAGGTAGGTGCGCCCCATGCGGCGGTCCCGCAGCTGCTGCTGCAGCCGGCGGTGGGTCTGCTCGTCCAGGGCCACCACCAGCAGCCCGCTGGTCTGGCGGTCGAGGCGGTGGACGATGCCCGGGCGCAGGGGGTCGGCCCCCGCCTCCAGCCGTCCGTAGCGGTGCAGCAGGGCGTTGACCAGGGTGCCGTCGCCGTGGCCCGCGCTGGGGTGCACCACCAGGCCGGCCGGCTTGTCGACCACGGCCAGGTGGGCGTCCTCCCAGACGATGCGCAGGGGGATGTCCTGGGGCTCGGCGGCAAGGGCCCGGGGCGCGGACGGCCGGTAGACCACCTCGCTGCCGGCCTTGACCCGGAAGCTCTGCGGCCGCGGGCGGCCGTCGACCGTCACCAGCTGCGCCTGCAGGTCCGCCTGGATGCGGCTGCGGGAATGCTCGGGGCAGCGGGCGGCCAGGTAGGCGTCCAGGCGTTGGCCGGCCTCGGCCTCGGCCACGGTCAGGGTGACCGCGGGGTCAGCCATCGCGGCGCCGCCCGTCCAGCAGCAGGCACAGGAACAGCAGCGCCCCCCCCACGCTCACCCCGATGTCGGCCACGTTGAAGGTGTAGAAGCGGCTCTGGCCCACGCCCAGGTCGATGAAGTCCACGACGAGCCCGCCGTAGAAGACGCGGTCGATCAGGTTGCCCAGCGCCCCGCCCAGGATGGCGGCCATGGCGGCGCGCCGGACGCGCAGGCGCTCCGGGGTGGTGCGGTAGAGCCAGACGATGAACACGGTGGCGGCCAGGCTGACCCCCACCAGGGCCCAGCGGCCCACCGGGAACAGGCCCATGGCCGACCCGGGGTTGCGCACGTAGATGAAACGGGCGAATTCGCCGAGGACGTCGATCTTCGCCCGCAGGGCGTCCTCGTGGAGCAGGACCAGCCGCTTGGTGACGAAATCGACGACGAGGACGAGCGGTGCCCACAGCCAGGGCTGCCGGAGGGAGCGGGGCATCAGGCCTGCTGCGCCTCCTCCTGCTCCTTGCACTCGATGCACAGGCGGGTGTAGGGCAGGCGCTTGAGGCGGGGCAGGGCGATCGCCTTGCCGCAGTCCTGGCACTTGCCGTAGGACCCGTCCTCGATGCGGCCCAGGGCCTCCTCGATGTTGTAGAGGTAGCGGCCCTCGGTGTTGGCGAACTTGATCGTGGTCTCGTACTGGTACTCGTCCGAGCCCTGGTCCGCCATGTGGTTCGAGTGCGCTTTGCCCAGCTCGAGACCCGACTGGTCGTCGGTGTGCTTGATGATCTTCTCGTGCTGGGCGAGGGAACGCATGACGCGGGCCTTCTCATCCTCCAGCATCTTCCGGAATCGCTGCAGTTCGGTCTTGCGCATGGGTTCCTCCCGGCCGGGATCAGGCCCGGTCCAGGGCGATGGCGATCTCGTGGCCGTCGATCACGAACGCTTCTTTATAAGGCAAATCCCCCGCGGCGGCAACTCCGTCCGCGAGGGTTTCGCCGGCGATGTGCCGGGCGTGGGCCCGGACCGCCGCCTGCACCGGCGCGGGCCCCGTGATGTCCAGGCGGATGCGGTCCGAGACCTCCAGGCCGCTCTTCTTGCGCAGGTTCTGCACCTTGTTGACGATCTCCCGGGCCAGGCCCTCGTCGCGCAGTTCGTCGGTCAGGGTGGTGTCCAGGGCCACGGTCAGCCCCTGGCCGCCGGCGGCCACCCAGGGCGCGACGCCCTCCTCGCGGACCTGGATCTCCTCGAAGCCGAATCCGGCGGGGGCGCCGTCGAGATCCAGTTCGACCCGGCCCTCGGCGCGCAGGGCCATGATCTCGGCCGGGGTCATGGCCGCGATGCGCTCGGCCGCCCGGGGCGCGCCCTTGCCGAAGCGGGGCCCCAGGGCGCGGAAGTTGGGCTTGGCGCTGAGCAGGGCCACCTCGCGGGGGTCGGCCAGGGCGCCCACCTGCTTGACGTTCAGTTCGCCGGCCACGTAGCCCACCAGGTGCGGGTCGCCCAGCAGCAGGGCCGCCCGGTCGTCGTCCGCGTGCACCACCAGCCGGGCCAGGGGCTGGCGCGTCTTGAGGGCCGCGTCCTGGCGCAGGCTGCGGCCCAGGCCCACGACGGCCTGGGCCACGGCCATGGCCCGCTCCAGCTGCGCGTCCACCCGGGCCGGCTCCGCGGCCGGGAAGTCCTGCAGGTGCACCGACACGTCGGGCTCGTCCGCGCCGCCCAGGGCGCGGTAGATCTCCTCGGCGGTGAACGGGATGAAGGGGGCCAGCAGCCGCAGCACCGTCTCCAGCACCGTGTGCAGGGTGGTGAAGGCCGCGTGCTTGTCCGGCGTGGGCTCGCCCTTCCAGAAACGCCGGCGCGACAGGCGCACGTACCAGTTGGAGACGTCGTCCTGGACGAAGGCGTCGAGGGTCTTGGCCGCGCGGGTCAGGTTCAGGTCCTCCAGGTCGGCGCGCACCGCGCCGGCGACGCTCTGCAGGCGGCTCAGCACCCAGCGGTCCAGCAGGTCGGGCGCGGCGGGCGCCGCCGGGTCGGGGCGCCAGCGGTCCAGGTTCGCGTACAGGGCGAAGAAGGCGTAGGTGTTCTCCAGGGTGGAGATCAGCTTGCGCTGGGCGTCCTTGACGCCGTCCCGGTCGAAGCGCGTCGGCGTCCACACCGGGCTGCAGGTCAGCATGTACCAGCGCAGGGGATCGGCGCCCTCGGCCCGCATGATCTCCATGGGGTCGACGGTGTTGCCCACGCTCTTGGACATCTTCTTGCCGTGCTTGTCCAGGATCAGCTCGTTGACCAGGCAGCTGCGGTAGCTGCTGCGGCCGGTCAGGAAGGTGCCGATCACCAGCATGGTGTAGAACCAGCCGCGGGTCTGGTCGATGCCCTCGCTGATGAAGTCGGCCGGGTACTGGCTCGCGAACAGCTCGCGGTTCTCGAAGGGGTAGTGGTACTGGGCGAACGGCATGCTGCCCGAGTCGAACCAGCAGTCGATGACCTCCGGCGTGCGGACCATGGTGCCCGTGCAGCCCGCGTGCACGCAGGGGAATCCGATCCGGTCCACGTGGGGCCGGTGCAGGTCCAGCTGCGAGAGGTCCCGGCCCGTCAGGGCCGACAGGTCGGCGCGGCAGGTGGGCAGGTGCAACCCGTCGCAGCGGTCGCAGCGCCACACGTTCAGGGGCGTGCCCCAGAAGCGGTTGCGGCTGAGCGACCAGTCGACGTTGCCGGCCAGCCAGTTGCCGAAGCGGCCGCTGCCCACCTCGGGCGGGGCCCAGGTGACCTGCCGGTTGGCCTCGACCAGCTGCTCGCGCATCGCGCTGGTGCGGATGAACCAGCTGGGGGTGGCGAGGTAGATCAGCGCGTTGTCGCAGCGGTCGTGGAACGGGTAGTCGTGGCGGTAGCTTTCGGCCTTGTAGAGGCTGCCCTGGGCCTCGAGGTGCTTGACGATCCGCGGGTCGGCCTTCTTCACGTGCAGCCCCTGCCACGGCTCGACCTCGGCGGTGAAGCGGCCGTTGGCGTCGACGGGGCGGAAGAAGGCCAGGTTCTCGGCCTGCCCCACCTGGTAGTCGTCCTCGCCGAACGCGGGCGCCATGTGCACGATGCCCGTGCCCGAGTCGAGGGTCACGAAGCCGGCGCCCACCACTTTGAAGGCCTCCTGCCCCGGGCCGGGCACCAGGTACGGCAGCAGCTGCCGGTAGCGGCGGCCCAGCAGGTCGCGGCCCTTCAGGCGCTCCAGCACCTCCCAGCCGATCTCCTGGTCCAGCACGGACAGGCGGGCCTCCGCCAGGATCAGCACCTCGTCGCCGTGGCGCACGCGCACGTAGTCGAAGTCCTCGCCCACGGCCAGCGCCGCGTTCGCGGGCAGGGTCCAGGGCGTGGTGGTCCAGGTCAGGAAGGATTCGTCACCGTCGGCGGCGCGCAGGCGCACGAAGATGCTGGGGTCGTCCACCTGCCGGTAGCTGTTGGCCATCTCGTGGCTGGAGATGGGCGTGGCGCAGACCGGGCAGTAGGGCACCACCTTGTGGCCCCGGTAGAGCAGCCCCTTGGCGTGGAACTGCGCCAGGATCCACCACACCGATTCGATGTAGCGGTCGTCGTAGGTGACGTAGGGATCGTCCAGGTCCACCCAGTAGCCCACGCGCCGGGTGAACTCGTCCCAGTCGGCCTTGCAGGCCCACACGCTCTCGCGGCAGCGGGCGTTGAAGGCCTCGAGCCCGTGCTCGAGGATGGCCTCGGCGCCCTGGATGCCCAGGGTCTTCTCGACGCTGCGCTCGACGGGCAGGCCGTGGGTGTCCCAGCCGGCCTTGCGCAGCACCCGGTGGCCGGTCATGGTCTTGAACCGGCACATCAGGTCCTTGCACACGCGGGCCATGACGTGGTGCACGCCGGGCAGCCCGTTGGCCGTGGGCGGACCCTCGTAGAAGACCCAGTCGGGCGCCCCCTGCCGCCGGTCGATGCTGCGACCGAAGGTGCCGTGCTCCTGCCAGAACGCCGCGACCAGTTCCTCGCTGCGCGCGTCGTGGAACGGCCGGGCCAGCGCGCCGTAGCGGGCGCCGCCGGGGCCGCCGGCGGCCGGGGCCGGATCGTGGGTGGCGTCGTGGGCCATGGCGGGGTCCGTCCTCCTCGGTGCGGCGGCGGTCTAGAGCTGCACCCGCTCCAGGAAACCGGTGACCAGGGCCTCCAGCCGGGGCTGGGCCGCGTTGGCGACCCGGATGATCTCGCTGACGTCCGCGGGCTTCAGGGCGTCGGGGAAGCAGGCATCGGTGACCACGGACAGGCCCAGCACCCGCAGGCCGCCGTGGACCGCCACCAGGCACTCGGGCACGCTGGACATGCCGACGGTGTCGGCGCCGAGGGCCCGCAGGAAGCGGTACTCGGCCGCCGTCTCCAGGTTCGGGCCGGCGACGGCCACGTAGACGGCCTTCTTCACCGGCGTCTTCAGCTCGACGGCCGTCCGCTCCAGGGTGGCGATGAACCCGCGGTCGTAGGGCTCGCTCATGTCCGGGAAGCGCGGCCCCAGGCGGTCGTCGTTGGGCCCGATCAGCGGGTTGTCGCCCATCAGGTTGATGTGGTCGGTGTTGACGGTGATGTCGCCCGGGGCCAGGTGCGGGTTCATGCCCCCGACGGCGTTGCTCATCACCAGGGCCCGGCAGCCGAGGGCCTGCATCACCCGCACGGGCAGGGTGATCTCCTGCATGGAGTAGCCCTCGTAGTAGTGGACGCGTCCCTGCATGGCGACCACCCGGCGGCCGCCCAGGGTGCCCAGCACCAGGTTGCCGTCGTGGCTGGTGGCGGTCGACTCGACGAAGTGGGGCACCTCGCCGAAGGGGATCGTGCAGGCGGCGTCGATGCGGTGGCCCAGCTCGCCCAGGCCGGTGCCCAGGATCAGGCCCACCTCGGGCCGGAAAGCGGTGCGGCCGGTGATGTACGCGGTCGCCTCGGCGATCCGGTCCCAGAGCTGGCTCACGGTGGTCCTCCGGTCGGGGGTCCTCTTCGGAACGGGACAAGGTAGCATGGCCCCCCGGGGGTACCAAGGAAAAAGCGGGAATCGGCCGATTCCCGCTGATTCCCGCCGTTTCCGGCGTTGAAACGGATCGCAGGGCCGTCGGGCTCTGCCTACCAGACCGCGGACACCGGCCGGGGCCGGGCTCCGTCCTCGTGGAGCGCGGCCACGGCCTGGTCGGTCTCGTCGGCCTGCGCCGGACCGGCCCCTGCCGGCGGCGCGGACCGATCCTCGGCCCAGCCGCCGTCGGCCCAGGGATTGGCCTCGGGCAAGTGGGGGCGGGCCGGGC
>JACZKN010000461.1 GCA_014859985.1 Candidatus Krumholzibacteriia bacterium
ACGTGGGGCCGGCCCGCCAGGGTCACCACGGCGGTTCGGTCGGCGCCGCGCCGCAGCACCGCGCCCAGGTCGGCCGCCAGCGTCTCGGCGGCGATCCCGGCGGCAGGACGCAGCAGCACCAGGATCCAGCCGGCCTGGTCACGGCCGGGGCCGCGGGTCCCGTCGGCCACGAAGGCCCGCAGCAGGCTGCGCTCGCCGCACAGGGGCATCTCCACGTGGAAGACCGCGCCTTGTCCGGGCTCGCCGCCCACGCCGATCTCTCCGTCGTGCACCTCGACGATGCGCCGGGCGATGGCCAGGCCCAGGCCGGTGCCGCGCCGCTCGCTGCCGGCCGGTTCGAGCCGCGTGAACTTCTCGAAGATGCGTGCCCGGTCCTGCGGCGGCACGCCGGGGCCGGTGTCGGCCACCTCCAGGCGGGCGCGGTCGCCGCGGCGGCGCGCCGTGATCGCGATGCGCCCGCCGGGCGGCGTGAACTTGTGGGCGTTGCCCAGGAGGTTGACCACCACCTGGGTCAGGAGGGCCGGATCGGCCAGGACCGGCGGCAGGCCGCGCTCGACCTGCAGGGTCAGCTCCTGTCCCTGCGCCGCGCAGTTGCCGCGCAGATCCCCCGCGCAGGTGGCCAGCAGGTCGCCCAGATCCACCGGACCGCGGCGGCAGGAGGTGTGCCCGGTCTCGATGCCGTTGAGGTCCAGCAGGTCGTCCACCAGGGCGGCCAGCCGGTTGCAGTTGCGCAGGGCCACGCCCACGCAGTGGCGCTGGTCCTCGTTCAGGGCGCCGACGACGCCCTCGTGCACGAGGCTGCAGTGCTCCTTGATCACCGTCAGCGGCGTGCGCAGTTCGTGGGAGGCGGCGGCCAGGAAGTCGGACTTGCGCTCGTTCAGCTCCTGCAGCCGGTTGTTGGCGCGGTTCAGTTCGCGCAGCAGCCTCTCGCGCGCCAGCTGGGCGCTCTTCATCTCCAGGAAGACGGCGACCTTCGCCCGCAGGATGAACGGGTCGACCGGCTTGAAGAGGTAGTCCACCGCCCCGGCCTCGTAGCCGGTGAAGACCTGCCGCCGCTCCTTGTTGATGGCGGTGACGAAGATGATGGGCACGCGGCTGGTGCGTTCGTTGCGCCGCATGAGCTCGGCCACCTCGAACCCGTTCATGCCCGGCATCTGCACGTCCAGCAGCACCAGGGCCAGGTCCTCGTCGAGGATCAGGCCCAGGGCCTCGTTGCCCGACGCGGCGGTCAGGATCTCCAGGTCGGGCCGTTCGAGCAGGCGCTCCATGGCGCGCAGGTTGTCCCGGCGGTCGTCCACGACGAGGATCTTGAGTCGATCGGCGCTGGTCACGGTCGTCCTTTCGCGCCGGCACTCAGGCCGGCTGCAGGTCCAGGGCGCAGAGTCGGGTGCAGGCCTCGGCCGTCCGCAGCGGATCCAGCGGCATGGGCGCGGTCGCGGTCCGGTCCGGCAGCCAGGGCTGATCGGCCGGCGCCGCGCCCAACCACAGGCACGGCCGCGGCCGGTCACCCGGGCCCGCGAACAGCTGCCGCAGCGCCCCGGGCCGGTCGGCAAACAGGCCAGGGGACACGCACAGCAGGTCCGGTCCCGGTTCCTGGGCGGCCTGGTCGAGCGCCTCGGCGACCGAGCGGGCGATCCGCACCCGGGCCTGCATCCGGTCCAGCACGTGGGACAGGCTGTAGACCGTGCGCATGTCGCCGTCCACCAGCAGCACGGTGCGGCCGGCGAGCCGGCCCTCCCAGGGGATCAGGGGGTCGGCGGCCGGCGCTTCGCGGACCGGCAACCCGCGCGGAGCCCCCGGCGCGGTCACCGGCAGCACCAGCACGAAGGTGCTGCCCCGGCCGGGCGTGCTCTCTACGTCCAGCCGCCCGCCCAGCAGGTCGGTCAGCCGTGCGCAGATGGACAGCCCCAGGCCCGAACCGCCGTAGCGGCGGCCGATGGAGCCGTCCCCCTGGAAGAAGGGCTCGCACACCCGGGCCGCCGTCCCCGGGTCCATGCCGATGCCCGTGTCCGCGACGCTGAAGGCGACCCAGTCGCCTGCCGCGGGGCCGGCGGGCCGTTCCCGCGGTGCCGCCGGCCGCACCGTGAACGTCACGCTGCCCCGCTCGGTGAACTTCACGGCGTTGTTCAGCAGGTTCTTCAGGATCTGGCTCAGGCGCAGGGGGTCGCTGACCAGGATCGCCGGCAGCTCCGGGGCGACCTCCACGCGCAGTTCCAGCCCACGGCGACCGGCCACGGGCCGGAACAGGTCCTCCAGGTCGGCGGCCAGGCCCCGGGGGTCGAGGCGTTCGAAGTGCAGGTCCAGGCGGCCGGACTCGACCCGGGTCATGTCCAGGATGTCGTCGATGATCAGCAGCAGGTCGCCGCCCGCCCGGTTGATGGTCTGGGCCA
>JACZKN010000055.1 GCA_014859985.1 Candidatus Krumholzibacteriia bacterium
GTCCCATGCCGGCGGCCGCCACCGGATCGGCGGCACACCAGCGCACGAGCACCCGCCGCGCGTTGGCGTCCAGGGCGGGGACGCGTTCGCCCAGACCGATGCTGGCGATGGCGCCGGCGGCGTAGTCGCCCACTCCCGGCAGCGCCGCCCAGCCCGCATGGTCGGCGGGCAGCCGCCCGGCCTGCCGGTCGACCAGCAGGCGGGCCGCGGCGTGGAGCATCCGCGCGCGCCGGTAATAGCCCAGCCCCGACCAGAGGGACAGCACCTCGGCCTCGTCGGCCGCCGCCAGGGCCGCCACGTCGGGGAAGCGCGCCAGGAAGCGCTCCCAGTAGGGCACGACCGTGGCGACGGTGGTCTGCTGCAGCATCATCTCGGAGATCCACGTGCCGTACAGGGTGCGCCGCCGGCGCCAGGGCAGGTCGCGACCGGCGGCGTCGAACCAGGCCAGAAGGACCGGCACCGCAGGCGCGAGTTCGGCGATGGTGGCCAGGGATGCGGCGGCGGGTACCACGGCTCCGTCCCGGGTGGCGCGGGCCCCGGGTCCCGCATTGACAAACCTCGGTGATCCGGGCAGGATAGTGCGCCTAGTCGCCCGCCGCCGCAACTGCGGCCCACCGCGCACCCCGCCCAGGAGGATCACGATGCCCGTGCAGACCGTACCGGATCTCTTCCTGACCGCCGTGCACGACAAACCCCGCGCCGACTGCTTCAGTTCGCGCGACGCCCAGGGGCGCTGGCAGCCCGTCTCCAGCGCCGAGGCCCTGCGGCGGGTCCGCGCCCTGCGCCGGGGCCTGGAGTCCCTGGGCGTCAAACCGGGCGACCGCGTGGCCCTGCTGGCGGAGAACCGGGTCGAATGGGCGCTGACGGACCTGGGCATCCAGTGCGCCGGCGCCATCTCGGTGCCCATCTACCCGACCCTGCTGCCGGACGCCATCGCCCAGATCCTGGCCGACTGCGGGCCCGTGGCCGTGTTCCTGTCGACCGGCGACCAGGCCGCCAAGATCCACCAGATCCGCGGGTCGTTGCCGTCGGTGCGCGACGTGATCGCCTTCGACCGCACCGAGCTGCCGGACATCCTGTCCTTCGGCCGCCTGTTGGAGATCGGCCAGAACCTGGTGGACCAGGATCCGCCCGCGCCCCGGGACGACTGCGCCGCCGCGGATCCCGAGGCGCCCTGCAGCATCATCTACACCTCCGGCACCACGGGCACGCCCAAGGGCGTGGTGCTGAGCCACCGCAACTTCGTGTCCAACGTGCTGGCGATCCAGGACCAGTTCCCCTTCGCGCGCCTGGACCGCTGCCTGTCCTTCCTGCCCCTGAGCCACGTGCTCGAGCGCATGGCCGGGCTCTACACCATGGTCTATGCGGGCGTCGGCATCGCCTACGCCGAGCGGATGGACACGGTGCCCCGGGACATCCTGGAGGTGAAGCCGGAGATCCTGATCAGCGTGCCCCGGCTGTACGAGAAGATCTACGCCAAGGCCGTCGGTACGGCCATGGGCGCCGGGTGGCCCAAGCGCGACATCTTCTTCTGGTCGCGCCGGGTCGCCATGGACTGGGCGCGGCGCAAGGCCGACGGCACCCCGCTGCCGACGGGCCTGCGCCTGCAGCACGGCCTGGCCGACCGCCTGGTCTACCGCAAGCTGCGGGCGCGCCTGGGCGGCAAGATCGAGGTCATGGTATCGGGCGGTGCGCCGCTTTCGCCCAAGATCAACCTCTTCTTCAACGGCGCCGGCCTGGACATCTGCGAGGGCTACGGACTGACCGAGACTTCCCCCGTCCTGACCTGCAACACGCCGGCGGTCAAGCGCTACGGCAGCGTGGGGCGGCCCGTCGTCGACACGGAGATCCGCATCGCGCCGGACGGCGAGATCCTGGCGCGGGGGCCCCAGGTCATGATCGGCTACTGGAACAAGCCGGAGGCCACGGCCGAGGTCCTGGCCCCCGACGGCTGGTTCGCGACCGGCGACATCGGCAAGGTGGACGAGGACGGGTTCGTCTTCATCACCGACCGCAAGAAGGACGTGATCGTCACCGCGGGCGGCAAGAACATCGCGCCCCAGCCCATCGAGAACCGCTTCCAGACCAACAAGTACGTCAGCCAGGTGGTGGTCGTCGGCGACAGCCGCCAGTACCTCAGTGCGCTGGTCGTGCCCGACTTCGCCACCGTGGGCGGCTACGCAGCAGCCCAGGGCTTGAACGCCGCGACCCCGGCCGAACTGGTGGCCCACCCGGCGGTGCAGGAGCTCTTCCAGCAGCAGCTGGACGAGCTCAACACCGAACTGCCCGGCTTCAGCCAGATCAAGAAGTGTTCGCTGCTGGAACAGGAGTTCACCCAGGAAGCCGGCGAACTGACGCCGACGATGAAGGTCAAGCGCTTCGCCATCGCCCGCAAGTACCGCGACGTGATTGCGGCCATGTACCCCGTCGAGGCACCGGAGGACGAGGACTGACGTGGCGGCGAACGGCTCCTCCCCCGCCGGCGCCGCCTGGCTGCGGCCGGTCTTCTGCACGGGGGTCGGCCTGGCGGGCAACGGCCTGCTCACCGCCGGCAAGATCGCGGTCGGCATGGCGGCCGGCTCGGCCGCACTGGTGGCCGACGGCTTCCACAGCCTGGCCGACGTGCTCAGCGACATCGGCATCCTGTTCGCCCTGAAGGCGGCCAACCGGCCGCCGGATGCCAACCATCCCTACGGCCACCACAGCTTCGAGACCCTCGGCGCGGTCGTCGTCGCGGCGTTCATGCTGCTGACCGCGGGGCTGATCGGCTGGGAAGCGGTGCACAGCTTCGTCGCGGGCCGGCTGCGCCATCCCGAGCCCCTGGCCCTGGTCGCGGCGGCGGTCTCGGTGGGCATCAAGGAGGTGATGGCCCGCTACACGATTTTCGTGGGCCGGCGCCACAACAGCCCCGCCCTGCTGGCCAACGGCGCCATGCACCGTTCCGACGCCATCAGCTCGGTGGCCGCCGCCGTCGGCATCGCCGGCGCCATGATCCGCTGGCCGGTGCTGGACAACGTGGCCGCCGTCGTGATCGCCGTCTTCATCGCGCGCATGGGCTGGAGCCTGCTGCACGAGAACGTGATGGCGCTGATGGACACCATGCCCGACCCGGGCCTGGTCGGCGCCATCCGCAGCGCGGCCGCGGCCGTGCCCGAGGTGCAGGAGATCCGCGACCTGCGCGTGCGGCAGCGGGGGTCGCGCTACCTGGCGGACCTGCGCATCGCCGTCCATCCGGATCTTTCGCTGGGAGCGGCCCACGACATCGCCCACCGGGTGGAGGATCGGGTGCGCGATGACGTGGAGAACGTGGCCCGCGTCTTCGTGCACGTGGAACCCGGGCGGCGCGCCGGGGAATTGCAGCCGGCAAGGGACGGCGCCTAGCGCCGGGAGGCGCGGTCGCCCATCACCACGGTGAAGCGCAGCAGGCGATCTCCGCGCCGCACCTCGACCTCCACCGGTTCGCCCGGAGCATGGGACCGCAGGGCCCGGGTGAACGTGGCCAGGTCGGTCACCTCGTGTCCCCCCAGCCGCACCAGCACGTCGCCCTTCTCCAGACCCGCCTGCTGGGCCGGGCTGTGGTCGAAGACACCGGCCAGCCGGTACCCGGCGGTTTCCTCGCTGAAATCGGGCAGGGTGCCCAGCCAGGTGGCGCGGTTCCCGCCCGCCTCCGCCTCCCCGCCCTCCCTCAGGGGTCCGTCGCCGACCATCTCCCAGACGCAGGGACCCGGCGCCTGCAGCAGACCCGCGACCAGGCGCGCCGCATAGCCGGCCACCGCGGCCAGCGCGGCGGGATCCAGGGTACCGGCCGTGTCGGTGGGACGGTTGTAGTCGGGATAGGCGCCCCCGAAGAGGAACAGCACGGGGATCGCGCGGGTGTTGAAGACCATGTGGTCGCTGCCGGACCAGCCGCCGCGGGCCGTGCGCACGATGAAATCGCCCCGCTCGGCCGCTGCCACCAGCGGCGGCAGGCAGGCGGCCGTGCCCACGCCGCTGACGTGCAGGGTGCCATCCTGCAGGCGGCCCACCGTATCGAGGTTGATCATGGCATCGACGCTGTCCAGGGGCACGGGCGCGTGGTCGACGAAATATCCGGCGCCCTGCAAGCCCACCTCTTCGCCGTCGAAGAGCACCACCAGCAGGCCGCGGCGGTCGCCGTCCGGCCCGGCCGCCAGGTCCGCGGCCGCGGCGAGGAC
>JACZKN010000462.1 GCA_014859985.1 Candidatus Krumholzibacteriia bacterium
GACCCGGACCGGCCCCTGGTCCGCATCGGCGTGATCTCGCGTTTCGCGCCCAACCTCATCTACGCCGGATACCAGCCCCTGATCGACTACCTGGACTCCGCCGGCACCCGCCGCTACGAGCTGCGGCCGAGCGCCGACTACCGCGACGCCGTGGCCCGGCTGCGCCGCGGCGAGGTGAGCGCGTCCTTCCTGGGGGCCTGGATCCTGCGCCAACTGGGGCCGGAGGCCGGCCTGGAGCCCCTGCTGGCCCCGCTGAACGCCGACGGACGCAGCCGCTTCCACGACGTGCTGATCGTGCCGCTGGACTCGGACATCCGCGGGCTCGCCGACCTGGCGGGGCGCCGCGTCGCCGTGCCGTCCCGCGATTCGTGGGCCGGCAACTGGCTGCAGTCCGGGGCGCTGGCGGCGGCGGGACTGGCGCCGGCCGACCTGGACACCATCCAGCATTTCGAGCACCACCAGACCGTGGTCTGGCGCGTCCTGCACGGGGACTTCGACGCGGGCGTGGTCAAGGAGGCGGTGGCGGCACGCTACAGTTCCGAGGGCCTGCGCGTCGCCGCGGTGTCCGAGCCGATTCCCGGCCCGCCGCTGGTCGCGCGCGCGGACGACGACGACCCCGCCGTGGCCGAGCTCCGCCGCCTCCTGCTCGCCCTCGACCCCCGCGATCCCCGGGACGCGGGCATCCTGGCCGGCTGGACCGCCGAGTTCGCCGGCGGCTTCGGCGAGGTCGACTGGCGCGATTTCGCACCGGTGCCCGCCGCGACGGGGCGACGATGATCGCCGGCCCCCGAGCCCCGATCAGCCTCCGCACGCGCATCCTGACCACGGTCGGCGCCACGATCATCGTCATCACCATGTTCCTGTCGTGGGGCGTCCTCTACTCGTGGCGGGAGACGCTGATCGACCGCGAGGAGAGCCACGCCCTGGCCGTGGGCCGCGCCTTCGCCGTCGCCGTGATCGACGCCCTGATCTTCGCCGAGCTGGATTTCTACAAGTCCGAGGGCTTCATCGAGAACTACGTGACGCTGTTCATGGAGCAGGACCCGCGCCTGCGCTCGATCACGGTTCTCGACCCCGAGGGCAACCTGGTGGCGCGCTCCTGGGACCGCGCGCGGCCGCCCTGGGTGTCGGGCGCCCTGGCTGAACTCGTGTCCGCCGCCGAGCCGCGCACCACGGTCGCCAGCGCCGACGGCCAGCACTGGGTGATCGAGGCCGTTCTGCCCATGATGACCGGGGGCCGGCGCTGGGGCACGCTGGTGCTGGGGATCGAGGCCGACTCCATCCGCGCCTCCATCCGCCGCAGCTTCGTCCTGCTGGCCCTGCTGACGGCCGCGGTCACGTCGATCATGCTGCTGCTGCTGTGGCTGATGCTGGGGCGCATCCTCGGCTCGCTGCGCTCCCTGGTCGAGGCCATAGATGCGGTCGCCCTGGGCGGCCTGCCGCCGCCGCCCCTGCCCGCCCGCGCCGACGAGATCGGCGTGCTCTACCACCACTTCGACCGCATGCAGCGACGCCTGGAACAGTCGCGGCGCGACCTGTTGGGCGTCCAGCACCAGGTCTGGCACGCCGAGAGGCTGGCTGCCGTCGGCCGGCTGGCCTCGGGCATCGCCCACGAGATCAACAATCCCGTCAACGGTATCCGCAACTGTGTCTACGCCATCCGCAACGACCTGGAAAACACAGCGCAGACACGCGAGTACCTCGGCATGATGGACGACGGCCTGGCCCATGTCTCGGACGTCGTGCAGAAGCTCCTCGGCTTCGCGCGCAAGCAGCAGCCGGGGGCGCGGCCCATGCGCCTGAACGAGGCTGTCGAGACCGTGGTGCGGCTGGCTTCCTTCGGGGTCGAACGCAAGGGCGTCCGATTGGAACTGGCGTTGGCGCCCGACCTGCCCGACGTCCACGCCGATCCGCAGCTCGTCCGCGAGGTGTGCATGAACCTGCTGCTGAACGCCGTCGACGCGGTCGAACCGGGCGGCTGGATCCGCGTGGTGACGCGCACGGCCGACGACGAACGGGTTGTGCTGGAGGTAGCCGACGGCGGGCGCGGCATCCCCGCCGCCGAAATCGGCCACATTTTCGACCCCTTCTACACGACCAAGGGGACCGGCGAGGGCACCGGGCTGGGCCTGTCCATCAGCCTGGGCATCGTCAAGGCCCACGGCGGCAGCATAGCCGTCGCCAGCGAGCCGGGCCACGGCACCACATTCACCATCACGCTGCCGGCGAGCCGGCTGCAGGAAGGGAGGGACGCGACGACATGAGGATCCTGCTGATCGAGGACGAGCGCATGACCAGGGTGGCCCTGGCCGGGACCCTGCGCAGGGCGGGCCACGAGGTCACCGCCTGCCCCGACGGTACCGCGGGGCTGGGCGAGCTCGCCGCCGCAGCCTTCGACGTGGTGCTAACGGACCTCAACCTGCCGGGAGCGGACGGCCTGGCGATCCTGTCGCGGGCGCGGGAACTCGCCCCCGCGACCAGGGTCATCATCATGACGGCCTATGCGTCGACGGAGACCGCCGTCGCCGCCCTGCGCAACGGCGCTTTCGACTACCTGACCAAGCCCTTCCAGCCGGACGAGATGCTCCACCGCATCGGCCACATCGACCGGCTCATCGCGGTCGAGCGGGAGAACCGGGCGCTGAAACGGACCATCGCCGGGCTCGGCGAGCGCTGCATAGTGGGGTCCTCGCCGGCCATCCAGGATCTGAAGCGGACGATCGGGATCATCGCCCCTGGCGAGCACAACGTCCTGATCCAGGGGCCCAGCGGCACCGGCAAGGAACTCGCGGCGCGGGCCATCCACGACCGCTCGCCGCGCGCCGCCGGACCGTTCGTGGCCATCAACTGCGCCGCCATCCCCGAGACCCTGCTGGAGAGCGAGCTGTTCGGCTACCGCCGCGGCGCGTTCACCGGGGCCGAGCGCGATCACCGGGGCTACTTCGAGCGGGCGCGCGGCGGCAGCCTCTTCGTTGACGATATTGATGACATGCCGCTGACTGTCCAGGTCAAGCTGCTGCGGGTCATCCAGGAGCGCGAGATCGAGCCGGTGGGCGCGGGCCGGGCCGTGCCCATCGACATCCGCCTGATCGCCGCTACGAAGCTGGACCTTGCGGAATTGGTGGCCGCCGGCCGCTTCCGCGAAGACCTCTACTACCGGTTGAACGTGATCCCCCTGCGCCTGCCCACCCTGCGCGATCGGCTCGAGGACATCCCCGCGCTGGTGGACCATTTCGTCGCGCGGCGCGGGCGCCAAGGGACCTTGCGGCTGGACGAGGAGAGCTTCGCGGCCCTGACGGGCCACGACTGGCCCGGCAACGTGCGGGAATTGGAGAACGTCGTCGAGCGGATGCTCGCCCTGCCGGACGTGCCAGTCCGCGACCTGTTCGATGCGCCGCTGCGCCGCAGCGCCACCGGCACCGGCGCGGTACGCGACGGCATCCTGCCGACCTACCAGATCTTCATGGAGAATTGCGAGGAGCGCCTCCTGCGCGACGCCCTGGCCCGGGCCGGCGGCAACATTTCCGCCGCGGCCAAGCTGCTGGACCTGCCCCGTTCGACCCTGCGCAGCAAGCTTGAGAAGCGCCCATGACCCGCCTCGCCGCAACCGCCCGCCTGCTGGACCGCCTCCCCGTGGCGGCGCCCACGGTGCTGGTGGACGAGGCCCGCGCCCGGGCCAACATCGCCGCCATGGCCGCCAAGGCGACCGCGTCCGGCGTGCGCCTGCGCCCCCACTTCAAGACCCACGACAACGTGGGCGTGGGCCGCTGGTTCCGCGACGCCGGGGTGCGGCACGCCACCGTCTCGTCCCTGGCCATGGCCGAGCGTTTCGCCCGGGACGGCTGGCACGACCTGACGCTGGCCGTCCTGGTCAACCCCCGCGAGCTGCCCCGCCTGGCCGAGTTGGCCTGGCGCCTGGCCGACCGGGGCGGCGCCCTGGGCCTGGTGGCGGGCACGCCCGAGGCGGCGCGCGCGGTGCGGCACCTCGTCGGCGACACAGCACCCCTGTGGTTGAAGGTCGACACAGGCTACGGGCGCTCGGGGGTGCCCTGGGACGACCGTGGCCGCCTGCAGGACGTGGCCGACGCGGCCGCGTTCGCCGGCCTGCTGACCCACGCCGGCCACAGCTACCGCACGCCGCGGGACGAACTCGCCGGCCTCTTCGCCGAGACGGCCCGCCGCCTGGCCGCGGCCCGGGACGCCACCGGCCGGGCGCTGCAGCTGTCGGTGGGCGACACGCCCACCTGCACGGCCGTGGCGCGGTTCGGCGGCGTCGACGAGGTGCGTCCCGGCAACTTCGTCTTCTTCGACCTGATGCAGCGGTCCCGGGGCGTGTGCACGGACGCGCAGCTGGCGGCGGCGGTGGCCTGCCCGGTGCTCGCCCTGGATCCCGGCCGCGGGCGGATCGTCCTCTACGGCGGCGCGGTGCACCTGAGCAAGGAGACGCTGATGACGGCGGACGGACCGGTCTTCGGGTACCTTGGCACCCTCGCGGACGAAGGCTTCGGGACGGTGCTGCAGGACGCGCCGCTCACGGAGCTCTCCCAGGAGCACGGCGTGGTGCAGGTGGCGCCGGGCCGCTGGGACGAGCTGACCGGCGGTCTGCACCCCGGCGACCTGGTGGCGGTGTTCCCGGTGCATTCCTGCCTGGCCTGCGCCGCCCACGGCGGCCTGATGACCCTGGATGGCACGTTCCTGCCCCGCGACACCGATGGAGGCGGACGATGAAGCGATGGCGCTATCCCCTGGGCCTGTTCGCCTGGCTCTGGCTGGCCCTGAGCGCCGGCTACGGCGGCTCGCGGTTCCCGCCCGGAGCGTGGTACGCCGGCCTGGCCAAGCCGGCCTGGACCCCGCCCGACGCGGTGTTCCCCGTGGCCTGGACCATCCTCTACCTGCTGATGGGCTACGCGGCCTTCCGCGTCTGGTACCGGCACGGCTTCGCCGGCGCGCGGATCGCCCTGGGGCTGTGGGGCGTCCAGCTCGTGCTGAATCTCGCCTGGTCCTGGCTGTTCTTCGGGAGGCAGGCCATGGGCGCGGCCTTCTTCGAGATGATGCTGCTGTGGGCAGCCATCCTGGCCACGTTCCAGGCCTTCCGCCAGCGCGACCGCCTGGCGGCGGTGCTGCTCTTGCCGTACCTGGCCTGGGTGGGGTTCGCCTGGGTCCTGAACTTCGCGGTCTGGCGGCTGAACGCCTAGGACGCGCCCCGGCGGCGCCGCGCTCCGGCCAGCAGCCAGCCGACGGCCAGCCCGGCGCCGAACAGCAGCACGACCATCAGCACCATCGACATGGACACGCTCCAGAACAGGAAGCGGATGGTGGCCACGGCGGTGTTCTGCACCGCGAAGACCAGCACCAGGAACGCCACCGCCAGGCCCAGCCACTGCTTCCAGCTCCACGATTTCATGGCTCATCCCTCCGCTTGCGGGTCGGCGCCCGCGCGCCGCGCCCAGTACCAGACCGCCTCGGCGAACTCCTCGGCCGTGTAGGCGCACCGGGTCCCGCCCGGCTTGCCCAGCAGGTTGCGGGCCATGGTCAGGGGGTCCATGGGCTCGTGCTCCACGGGTCCGGCCACCAGGGCCACGACCTCCCAGGCGGCGTCGGTGCTGCGCCGGCCGCCATCCTGCACCAGCACGGCCGCGCTGTACAGCACCACGGACGCGAAGCGCACCGGCTCGCGCGGGCCGGCGGCCAGCACCCGCAGGTACGGCTCCTCGCCGGGGCGGCGGCGGACGAGCTCGGCGCGCAGCGGCATGCCCTCCTCGACCAGGACCGTGCTGCCCACGAAGCCGTCCGGATCGACCGGGACGACGACAACCCCGGAAAGGTCGCTGCGCCCCTGCCCGGGCCGCCGCCGGGGCCAACCCGCGCGCACCCGGTCCAGCAGCTCGCCGGGCGTGCCCGCGAACCAGGTGTGGGCGCCGCCGGGGACGCAGCGCTCACGGGCGAAATCGCTCCAGCCCAGGGAAGGCACGGTGTCGGCGCCATTTTCCAAGACTCGCACTCCTTGATGCGCTATGCTTGAGGGCGTGTTCCGCCCCGACCCGGGCCGCTGCGGCGACCCCCGACCCGGCAA
>JACZKN010000463.1 GCA_014859985.1 Candidatus Krumholzibacteriia bacterium
CCCCCAGGGCGCCGGCCAGCACGCCGTTGCCCGCGGCCGCCCACAGGCGCGGCTCGACCAGGGCGCCGTGGCCGGCCAGGGCCAGCGCGGCCACGACGGCCCCGGAGGTGCCGCCGCCGAAATGGCGGTGCCAACGGAGGGTACCGGCCACCAGCGCCACCCAGGCCGCCACCACCAGCAGGTGCATGCACCACGGCGCGTCGCCGCCGCACCCGACCGCGGCCTGCCACAGCAAGTCGGCCACCGGCCGGGGGAAGACCCCCTCCGCCCCGGCAGGGGCCGTGGCCGGATCGAGGGCCCGCCACAGCAGCAGCCAGTCGTCCCGCAGCCAGCCCATGCGCCAGACCGGCGCCGTGGCGGCGGCCACGGCGAGCGCAGCGATGACGCCGTCAGGCAGCGGGCGGAATTGGCGGCTAGCGTGCACGGGGGCTCCAGGGCCGGGGTACCGCGGCGGCGCCTACTTCAGCGCCTTGCGCGCCTCGATCAGCTGCTCCACCACCGCAGGATCGGCCAGGGTGGTCACGTCGCCCAGCCCGGTGTACTCGCCCGCGGCGATCTTGCGCAGGATGCGGCGCATGATCTTGCCCGAACGGGTCTTCGGCAGCCCGGGGACGATCATGACCGCGTCCGGCGTGGCGATGGGTCCGATCACGTGCCTGACCTGCTCCTTCAGCGCGCCCACCAGCTCGTGGGGCTTGCCATTGGCTTCGGCCGAGAGGATGACGTAGGCGAAGATGCCCTGGCCCTTGATCTCGTGGGGGAAGCCCACCACGGCCGCTTCGGCGACGGCCTCGTGGCCCACCAGGGCGCTCTCCACCTCGGCCGTGCCCAGGCGGTGGCCCGAGACGTTGATCACATCGTCGACCCGGCCGGTGATCCAGTAGTAGCCGTCCTCGTCGCGCCGGCAGCCGTCGCCGGTGAAGTAGTAGCCCGGGTACTGGCTGAAGTAGGTCTCGTAGAAGCGGTGGTGGTCGCCCCAGACCGTGCGGGCCTGGCCCGGCCAGCTCTGGGCGATGCACAGGTTGCCGCTGATGCCGTTGCCCAGCAGGGGCTTGCCCTGCTCGTCCATGACCAGGGGCTTCACGCCGAAGAAGGGCAGCGTGGCCGAGCCGGGCTTCAGCGGCGTGATCCCCGGCAGCGGCGTGATCAGGATGCCGCCGGTCTCGGTCTGCCACCAGGTGTCCACCACGCAGCACCTGCCGTTGCCCACCTTCTCGAAGTACCAGCGCCAGGTGTCCGGGTTGATGGGCTCGCCCACGGTGCCCAGGACGCGCAGGCTGTCGCGGCTGCTGTCCTGCAGGTACCGGTCCCCTTCGCGGGCGATGGCGCGGATCGCCGTGGGCGCGGTGTAGAAGATGTTCACCTTCAGGTCGTCCACGATCTGCCAGTAGCGGCCGGCGTCGGGATAGGTGGGGATGGATTCGAACATCACCGTGGTGGCGCCGTTGGCCAGGGGCCCGTAGATGATGTAGGTGTGGCCGGTGATCCAGCCGACGTCCGCCGCGCAGAAGTAGATGTCGCCCGGGTGGTAGTCGAAGACCACGCGGTGGGTCATCTGGGCGTAGACCAGGTAGCCGCCCGTGGTGTGCATCACGCCCTTGGGCTTGCCGGTCGAGCCGCTGGTGTAGAGGATGAACAGCGGGTCCTCCGCGCCCATCCACTCCACCGAGCAGGTGGAGCGCTGCTTGCGGCACTCCTCGTCCAGCCAGAAGTCGCGCCCCGGGCGCATCTCCGTGTCCGCCCCGGTGCGGCGGGCGACGAGCACCGTGCGGACCAGGTCCAGTCCGTCGACGGCCCGGTCCACGGTCTGCTTCAGTTTCAGGCGCTTGCCCCCGCGCAGGCCCTCGTTGGCGGTGATCACGACCTTGCAGCCGGCGTCCAGGATACGGTCGCGGATGGCCTCGCTGCTGAAGCCGCCGAAGATGATGCTGTGGATCGCGCCGATGCGCGCGCAGGCCAGCATCGCGTACGCCAGCTCCGGGATCATCGGCATGTAGATGCAGACGCGGTCGCCCTTCTGCACGCCGTGGTGCTTGAGCACGTTGGCCACCTTGGCCACCTCGTGCTTCAGGCGCCGGTAGCTGATGCGCTCGTACTCGCCCGGCTCGTCCTTGACCCAGATGAGGGCGGCCTGGTCGCCCTTGTCGTTCAGGTGGCGATCGACGCAGTTGTAGCAGGCGTTCAGCCGGCCGCCCAGGAACCAGGCGAAGTCGACGTTCTCGTAGTCGTTGTCCATGACCTCGCGCCACTTGTGGAACCAGGAGATGCGCTCGGCCTCGCGCCCCCAGAAGGCCGCCGGATCGTCCAGCGACAGGCGGTACAGGCGCTGGTATTCCTCCAGCGAACCGACGTGGGCGCGCGCCGCGACCTCGGGGTTGGGCCCGTAGAGCTCGCGCGGGGTGTTCTCGGCCATGGCTGGTCCTCCTGGGGGCTGGCTGGTCGGTGGCGCGGGCGTTCTTCCCGGCTAGGCGGGTCCGGGGCCGGGGTCCTGGTCGAGCCAGGCCTCGGCCTCCTCCATGGTGCGGCAGACGTAGTAGGTGGCCGGCACCCCCTCCATCTCCGCATAGGCCGTGTACATGCGCAGCATGCCGTAACCGGCGTCCTCGTTGCTGACGAAGACGGTGCGCCCGCGGCGGCGGGCCTGCGAATGGCCCCGCACCGCGTCGGCGATGCGGCGCAGCTCGTCCGCCATCAGGTGGACCAGCGGGCTGAGCCGCAGGTCCCAGAGGGCGTCGTCGAAGGTGCCGGTCGGATAATGCTCGGCGATGAAGGCGATGGTCTGGTCCGCCTGCAGCGGCCCGTCCAGGGTGATCGTCGCCCGGCGGCCGCGGATCACGATTTCCATGTGCGTCATGTGCTTCCTTTCCCGCGTGCCACCGCAAACGCGCCGCCAAGGACCCGGGGACTATAACAGATCAGCGTGGTCTTGTCCGGTTTCGAAAGTCGCCTAGGCGCCAGGGCCGCCGGGCGCCTAGTCGCCGGGCGCGGCGAGGGTCCGCACGACGAGCCGGAATCGGCCGTAATGCGGAAACTCGGCTGGTGGGGTCCCGGGGCTGTACAAAGCCGGCTCCAGGTTCTCCGTCAGGTAGGTGCTCCACGACCAATACCAGTCCGGATCCTGGACGTTCGCCTCGTACCGTGCGCGGGTCGCGGCGAAGGGCTCCGGCATGTCCGCGGGAAAGCGCAGGAGGCCGCGCTGCAGGTCGAAGAGGGCCGGGTCGTGGATGTCGGCCACACCATCGGCACCCGGGTTGCCCGCCAGGTCCTGCCGGTCCAGGCCGAAGATCGCGAAGTATTCGACCCACAACTCGTCCAGCTGCGGATTGGGGCGGTTCTCGGAGGCTTCGATGGAGAACTCGAAGGTCGTCGGGGCGATGTTCGAACTGCCCAGGCTGTAGATGTTGCGCAGCGCATACCGGTGGAGCCAAGGGTCGGCCTCGACCGCAGGGAGCTTCAGCAGCTTCATCCGGTAGTGCAGCTCGTCGCCCTTACCTTCGACCGTCTGCTCGGGAGGTCCCAGGGTGGGATCGTCCCCGACCTGGGCGAGCACCTGCCCGTGCGGGTCGAGCACCCTGTACACCACCGCCAGCGTCGCCTCCCATGGCGCGGAAGAGCCCAGGTCGACGGCTGCCAGGGTGCCGTCGTCCTCCACCATGAGATCCAGGTCCAGCCACTGGCGCCAACGCAGACCGGTCACGTGCGGCCGGGTGAAGTCGATGGTCGAGGCGTTCCAGTCGCGGCAGCCGGTCGAATCGAAGTACGCGGCCACGTTCCGGATATCGTTCGGGCCGAACGGCCTGTCCGCCTCGAGCGCGAAGATCTTCAGCGATCCGAGGTCGATCCGCTCGGTGGCCGGATCGCGCCCGTGGGCCTCAAGCTCCGGCAGGTCGAGTTTGAAGAAGCGATTGGGGATGTATTCGTCCGAGCGCACGGTCCGGGTCACGACTTCGGGCTCATCGGCCGGGGTCGCCGGTTCGTCCGAGCAGCCGGCGAGGATGGTGCACACGAGAGCTGCCAGCAAGGCACGGGTGGTTCGAGGATTCCGCATCGGTCGAGCAGCCTTGTCCCAGGGGCGTGGGCCTGCGTTGCGGCAGGGCAGACGGGTCGATCACACGGATGATACCCCATGACGGGACCGGCGTCCATGGCCCAGCCGGCCCGGATCCCGATCCTGCGGCTGGCGCCGAACCGAGCGCACGGTCACCTAGGCGCTGGTGGTGCGGATCTGGAAGCCGGGGCCCTAGTCCGCCGCCGCCGATTCGGCATGGGCCCCGCCTGCGAAGCGCCTACAACGAAAACTTTCGCACCTGGTTACAAAATTACTTCCCCCGGGGGAAGCCGGACAGAATCGTCCTGATCTACTCCCGCGCCCCCAGCCTCCGCTCCCTCTGGTACAGCAGCGAGATCACCAGCAGCAGCACCCCCACCCCCACGAACGAGACGATGCGGTAGCCCTCGGACAGGGCGCGGATGTCCACGGCGAAGACCTTGACGATCACCAGCCCCAAGAGGGCCATGCCGGCCAGGCGCACCGCGCGCACCTTCGCCGCGAAACCGGCCCACACCAGGGCGCCGGCGTAGAGGGTCCACAGCAGGGAGATGGTCAAGAGCGCGGCCGCGTCCCGGAGGGTGTCGCCCCCGTGGCGGGCGTGGAACCAGGCCAGGACCTCGAGGGTCACCGTCAGCAGCCCGGAGCCCAGGGCCACGACCAGCAGCGGCGTGCCCAGGGCGCGCTCCCACGGCGCGGCGCCCTCGCCTGCGCGCCGCCCGTGCCGGGC
>JACZKN010000056.1 GCA_014859985.1 Candidatus Krumholzibacteriia bacterium
ATACGGGCGCGTTCCTGCGCCCGCTGGCGCCTGGACGCGGCCCTGACCGTGGTGGCGGGGCTGCTGCTGGGCACGGTGATCGTGGACATCGCCGCGGTCCCGCTGGACGACCAGCTGGCCCTGCTGCGCGAGACGGTGACCCCGGTGCTGGAGGAGACGATCCCGCCCGGGGCGGACGAGGCCCAGCGGGCGCAGGAACGCGCCCGTATCGAGGCCTGGCTGGACGGCACCTTCGCCGTGGCGGCGCGACTGTATCCGCTGGCGGTGCTGCTGAACCTGCTGGGCAAGGCCCTGACGGTCCTGGTCCTGGCCTGGGTCGCGGTGCGGATCCGCGGCTGGTGGTTGCCCAGCTGGCGGCCGCCGGCCTTCAGCCGCTGGCGGCTGCCGTTCTACCTGGTGTGGCTGCTGATCGCCGGCCTCGGGCTGGTGCTGATGCGCCACCCGGTGGCCGTGACCGTGGGCCTGAACGTGGCCCTGCTGGCGGCCGCCCTGCTGGCCGTGCAGGGGGTGGCGGTCCAGTTCTGGGTGACCGGCCGCGTGCTTTCGCCGCTGGGCCGCATCGTCTTCTGGACGGTGATGGGGCTGTTCATGACGCTGCTGGTCCTGGCGAGCGGCGTGCTGCTGGGCCTGGTGGACCAGTGGCTGGACCTCAGGGGACTCGACCGCGGGCCCCGTGATCCGCGCGGAGACCGGGACGACCGCTCCGCCCGAGCTGCCGATGACGTCGGTGACAGGGACCGCTGAAGGTCCCGCCGCCCCAGGGCGGACCAACCTGAAGGTGGTACGAGATGGACGTGATCCTGATGCAGAACGTGGACAACCTGGGCCCGATGGGCAAGACCGTCAGCGTGGCCGCCGGGTATGCCCGCAACTACCTGATCCCCAAGGGCCTGGCCGTGCCCGTGACCGACGCGCACCGCAAGCTCGTCGCCCAGCACATGGTCAAGGAGGCCAAGCGCGACCTGGAACGCAAGGACGCCGCGCGGATCCTGGCCGCCAGCCTGGGCACGCTGTCCTGCACCGTCGCGGCCCAGGCCGACGAAGAGGGCAAGCTGTACGGCTCGGTGGGCCCCCGGGACATCGCCGCGGCCCTGCCCCAGGAGAAGTTGGCGATCGACCACCACATGATCGTGATGGACGAGCCCCTGAAGAGGGTCGGCGAGCACGTGGTGCACGTGAAGCTGCACCACGAGGTCCGCGTCGAGGTCAAGGTCCAGGTCGACCCGGCCTGAGCAGGACGGCGCCCATGGACCACGGCATCGGCACCCACCTGCCCCGCGCGGGCGGCATCTGCGTCATCATGGCGGGGGGCCGGGGCACGCGATTCTGGCCCTTGAGCCGCACCCGCCTGCCCAAGCAGCTGCTGCCGCTGGTCGGCGGCCGCAGCCTGCTGCGCGAGACCTACGAGCGCGTGGCCCCGCTGGCGGGCCCCGGTCGGATCCTCGTGATCACCGGCGCCGACCTGGCCGAAGCGGTCCGGGCCGAGCTGCCGGAGCTGCCGGCAGACCACGTCGTCGGCGAGCCCATCGGGCGCAACACCGCCCCCTGCGCCGTCCTCGGCGCCGGCCTGGCCGCCCGCCTGGATCCGGACGCCCCCTTCGCCCTGCTGCCGGCCGACCACCTGATCCCCGACGCGGAGGCCTTCCGCACCCAGCTGGCCGTCGCCTTCGCGCGGGCGGCCGCCGTCGCCACCGTCGTGACTTTGGGCATCGTCCCGGACCGGCCCGAGACCGGCTACGGCTACCTCGAGACCGGGGCCGACGCGGCGACCGACGGGTTCCGCCGGGGCCTGGCCTTCGTGGAGAAGCCGGACCTGGCGACGGCGGCCGGCTACGTCGCCGGCGGGCGCCACTTCTGGAACGGCGGTATCTTCGTCTGGAACCCCAGCTGCTTCGCCGCGGCCGCCGCGGCGCACCTGCCGCGGGTCGCGGCCCTGCTCGCGCCCGCCGTCGCCGCCCATGGAACCGACGGCTTCGCCGCGGCGTTGGAGTCCGGATACCGGGACTGCCCGGCCGAATCCATCGACTACGCCGTCATGGAGAGGCTGGACGGTTTCGAGGTCCTGCCCGCGGCCTTCCGCTGGTCCGACCTGGGCAGCTGGGACGCCTGGGGAGACCTGGCCGCCCCGCTGGAGGGCGGCAACCGCGGCGAGGCCGACCTCGTGGCCATCGACGCCGACGGCAACGTCGTCCGCGCCGCAGGCAAGCTGGTGGCTCTGGTGGGCGTCCGCGACCTGGTGGTCGTGGACACGCCGGACGCCCTGCTCGTCTGCCGCAAGGCGGACGCCCAGAGGATCAAGGACATCATCGCCCGCCTCGAGGGCGCCGGCCGCCGGGACCTCCTGTGAGCCGGCGCGCCCCGCGGCAACCGGACCGAAACCAAGGAGAGCCTCCCATGCCTGCAGTCCATCGCCTCGTCGCCGTCCCCTGCCTGCTGCTTCCGCTGCTGCTGTTGGCCGCCTGCGGCGGCGGCCAGGAGGATGCCTCCTTCGCGTGGCAACCCGTGTTCGGCGACAACTTCGCCGACACCACGCCCGTGGTGGCCCGCGTGGCCGGCGTGGAGATCACCGAGCAGGACATCGACCTGCGCCTGGACGAGATGCCGCCGAACGTGCGCAGCCGCTACAAGGGCGCCGAGGGGCGGCGCCTGCTGCTGAAGGACATGGTCGACCAGGCCCTGCTGGTGCGGGGCGCCGTGGACCTGAAGCTCTACAACCACCGGGACGTGGCGCGCACCCTGATCTCCCAGCGCCGGTCGACCCTCGACGCGGCCATGCGGGGCGTCGGTTTGCTGGAGAAGGCGCAGCCCACTGAGCAGGACCTGCGCGACTTCTTCATGCAGCACCGGGACCGCTACCGGCAGCTCGGCACGGTCCGGGCCCGCCACATCGAGTGCCGTACCCAGGCCGACGCCGAGGCGGCCTACAGGCGCCTGCAGGGGGGCGGACCGCGCGGCGCGTTCCCCTACGTGGTGGCCGAGTACAGCGTGAACGAGGCGACCAAGCAGCGGGAGGGCGACCTGGGCTCGTTCAACCGCGGCGGCTTCGTGCCCGACGTCACCAGCGGCGCCGAACTGTCGCGGATCGCCTACGACATGGCCGACGGCTTGAACCCGCCGGTGCAGATCGCCGGCCGCTGGCACGTGATCGAGGTGCTGCGCCGCACGGACGAGCGCCCGATGACCTTCGCCGAGGCCCGGGACACGGTGGCCGAGGACATCAAGCCCAGCTACCAGGAGCAGCTCGTGCGCGATTGGCTCACCGAGGCGCGCACGACCTACCCGGCGGAGATGTTCGGCGAGTACGCGCCCGGCCGGGGCCTGTCGGCCGACGAGATCTTCGCCCGCGCCATGGCCCTGCCCGACAACCAGGACAAGATCGACCTGTACCTGATGATCGTCACCGAGTTCCCCGCCAGCGACCGCGTCGATGACGCCCTGTTCATGGTCTCGCAGGCGTACATGGACCTTTGGGGCGACCGGCGCAGCGCCTCGATCTACCTGAAGCAGCTGGTCGACAACCACCCCGACAGCGAACTGCTGGACGACGCGCAGTATTTGCTGGAGAATCTCGACAACCCTTCGGCCCTGGCCCCGAAGAGCATCGACGAACTCCGTCGCTAGGAGGCGTACCATGAAGACGACCCCGACCGGGATCCTGGTCCTGGGTGTCCTGCTGCTGCTCGCCGTCGCCCTGCCGGCCGCGGCCCAGGAGACCTCCGGCCACACGGGCAGCGACAAGGCCGCCCAGCCGGCCGTGCCCGGAATAGGGTTTCAGGGTGGCAAGAATACCCTCGATGTTGAGTGGATTCTTACCGGCGATGTGCGGTTTCAGGATCAGAGCCTGCCCTTTCACACCGCCGTCGCGGACCTCCCCCAAACCGTAGACGCCTTGGTTCGTGTCGATCCGGATGATCGGGTAATCGAAATTCGAAGCCACCGTACAGGCGCGGATGTCGGTGATCTTCAGCTCG
>JACZKN010000464.1 GCA_014859985.1 Candidatus Krumholzibacteriia bacterium
CGGCCGTGGCCTCGCCCGGCGACCGCAACACGACGACGATCCCCCCGCGCGTGCGGCGCGAGGTCCTGGCGCGGGACCGGCACCGCTGCCGGGCGCCCGGATGTGAGCGGCGGCGATACCTGGAGGTGCATCATGTGGTGGCGCGGCATCGCGGGGGGAGCAACGGGGCGGAGAACCTGGTGACGCTTTGTTCGGCATGTCATCGGGTTTGGCATGTGCGGGCGCCGGTGGGGTGACGGCCCCGGATGCGGGGATGGGGCGACGTGCGCGATTTTCGCCGGCGGCGAACGACGGCGCGCAACGGTAGCTAGCGCACGTCCGCTTGCATGTAGCCGACCGGGTTGAAGTACGGATTCATCTCGATCTTCCCGGCCAGCGCCGACGGATTGACCGTGGCGGCCTCGTCCTTGAAGACCGCCGTGGGCTGCAGCCCGCACTGCACGCCCACGAACTGGTAGACGTAGACCACGAAGTGCGAGCAGAAGAACGGGTGCGCCTTGCCATCCAGGATGTCCGTCAGCAGGTCGTCCATCGCGGTCGGTGCCGCCGCCGTGCCGCCGGGTCCGGCCAGGGACTTCAACGCGCCGGTCACGCTGTAGGCGAGCGGACCTCCGGTCCTCCAGCTCTTCTGCAGCGATCCGAGCTTGACCCGATGGCTCGTGGTCCGGCGCTGGTGGATGTCGAAGAGCATCTTGGCGCAATTGGCGGCGCCCTGCGCCATGCGGGTGTTCGTGCACCGGTAGACGAGATACTTCACTTTCTTGTTCTGCACGCGCAGGTCGTTACCGCGGATTCCCTCCCGCGCCGCCTCGATGATGTAGGTCTTGTCGAACATCACGCCGGCGTGAACGAAATACGGTTTGGCCGCCATGCTCAGCGCCTGGAGCGAGGCGATGCCGAAGCTCAGCACGGCATTGTCGAGGATCTTCAGCATGACGTCGCCGGGGGCGAGATCGCGGCATTTCAATGGCTCCATGGAACTCCTCCTCCTGGCGCCGGATCCGCGATCTGCAGCCGAGGGAAGGCGCGGCGCCGGCGGTCCTCGCGCGATCCGTTCCCGCCGAGCGTACAACCCGTCGTCCCGGGCCACCAGCGATATCCTCACCCCTGCCGAGGCACCCCCGCCGCCAACGGCCTGAACTGCAACCCATAGAACATCTCCAGATACCGCCGCGTCTCCGCCCGATCCAGGTCCGTCACATACCGCCAGAACCCATAAACCCGCGACAGCGTCATCAACCGTTCCGCATATCGCGCCCACGTGTACCTGGCCGCCACCCGCTCCAGCGACCCCTTGCTGATCCGCTCCCACTCGGCCGGGTCAGCGGCGCACTTCGCCAGAAAGTCCGCCATGCGCTGGGCCGCCAAATCCCCATGGTTGGGATCGAGGTGGAACCCCGACTTCCCATCCTCGATGATCTCCCGCGGCCCCCCAAAGCGGGTCGCGAACACCGGCAGCCCCGTGCTCATGGCCTCGATCACCGTCAGGCCGAAGGCCTCGAACAACGCCGGCTGGATGAAGGCCCCGCGGCGGTCGGCAACCACGCGGTAGAGCTCGCCGGCCAAACCCTTCTCCAGGTGCCGCCCCAGCCACCGCACCTGCCCGTCCAGGCCGTGCTCGTCCATCAGGCGGTGCATCAGCTCGATCTGCTCGCGCTCCTCGGCGTCGCTGGAGAGGGCCGGGTCGACGTGGCCCGAGACCACCAGCAGGTTGGCGGTCTCGCGCAGCTCGGGCGAGCCCGCGTACCACTCCACCAGGCCCGTGATGTTCTTGATCCTATCCATGCGCGCCATCGTGAACAGCAGCGGCTTGTCCGGGACTTCCAGAGCGCCGCGCGCGTCCGGCGCGTCGGCCGCGCCGTCGATCATGTCCGCCAGCTGCCCGTGCAGGTGGTCCAGCCGGCGCTCGGTGTCGGTCGGCGGGAAGTACACCCCCGCGTCCGCGCCCGGCGAGACGATGTTGAACTTGGGGTCGAACACGTCGATCCCGTGCACGACCCGGTACAGCCCCGGCATCGTGAACGCCGCGTGGGCCTCGTACTGGCCCACGGTGCGCTCGGTGCCGGCGATCTCCTGGAAGGTGGAGGTGATGATGAAGTCGGCCGTGTTCATGGCGATCAGGTCGGCGGTGAACTGGCAGGAGAAGTGGTACTGGTCCTCCAGGTCGCGCCAGTAGATGTCCGACAGCAGGTACTTCGTCTTCTCCAGGGCGTGGGCGATGTTGCACTGGGTGACGCCCAGCTTCTGCGAGAGCAACGACGCCACCAGGTTGCCGTCCGAGTAGTTGCCGATCAGCAGGTCGGGGCGGCCGCCCAGCTCGGCCAGCAGCTCGCGCTCCGTGTCCAGGGCGTACTGCTCGAGGTAGGGCCAGATCTCGAAGCGCGAGACCCAGCGGGGCAGCACGCCGCCGTCGGGGCCGCGGAACGGGACGCGCAGGATGCGCGCGCCGCGGGTGCCGGCCACCGGCTCCAGGCGCTGGTCGCTGTCGGTACCCTCGGCCTCGGGGATCAGGCGGGTGACGATGACGATCTCCGGCAGCAGGTCCAGGCCCTGCTCCTCCAGCCGGCGACGCATCTCGAGCTCCAGGGCGCGCACCTGGTCCAGGATGTAGACCACCTGGCCGCCGGTGTCCGGGCGCCCCAGCACGCCCGTCTGGCCGAACCAGCCGTGGGGCGAGACGATGGCGATCGTGAAGATCATGGGGATGCGCGCCAAAAAGCGCTCCAGGGCGTCGGGCGAGGGCGCTTCCAGCAGGTCCAGCAGCAGCTGCATGGTCTCGCGCACGCGATCGGCGTCGCGGCCCCAGCCCGGCTCGAAGCCCAGCTTCCGCAGCTCGTCCGCGAGCGCGGCCCAGGGCGTGTCACCGGGGCGGTCCGCGAGCAGTTCGTCGGCCTGGCGCAGGGCCGTGCGCAGGGCGTCCACGTCGGCGACCCCGCGGTCGAGCATCAGCTGGCGGTCGCCGCGGCGGTGCAGCCGCAGGAACTCCAGGAGCAGGCGCTCGCCCTGGCCGCGGCGCTCGAACAGGCGGCTGGAGAGGCGGCGGTTCAGGAACTCGACCCCGCGCCCGATGGAACGGGTCTCGGTCATCTTGGCGAACTCGCGGTTGAAGGGCTCGAGGTCGAACTCCAGGTTCCAGGCGTCGGTGTCGCGGCGGCCGTCGACCAGGCGCTCCTTGCAGCGCAGGAATTCGGCCGTCGTGATCTCGCTCACCGCCAGCGTGTCCGGGTGCAGGCTCAGGTAGGCCCAGCGGGCGACCCGGGTGCGCACGGCCAGGTGGATCCAGGCTCCGCCGACGGCCGCTTCCTGGGCCCAGCCCACCAGCTTCGCCAGGGGCGAGCCGCTCAGGACGTCGCTGCCCGGTTCGGCGCAGACGGCGGCGAAGGTGTCCTGCAGGTCGCTGCGCAGCAGGAAGGGCCGGCCCACCTCCTGCAGGCGATGGCAGAAGCGGTGGGCTCCGCTGGGCTCGGCGGCGAGGAAGCGCTCCAGGTCGGCCAGGAACCCGTTCTCCAGGTTGGACGTCCGTCCGTCGTTCGTGGTGTCGCTCATCATGTCTCCCAGGCGCGGCGGAAGGTCTCGTAGAAGCCGCGGTCGGTGGTGGTGGCCCCGCGCAGGCCCACCACTGCGGCGGCCAGCTCCTGGGCGCGATCGAGGATCAGCGGCCACGCCCAGCCGCAGGCCAGGCCCAGCAGCGTGACCGCGGCGAAGGCGTCGCCGGCGCCCACGGTGTCGACCACCGTGGCGGCCACCGGCGGTGCCGGCCGGTGCGACCAGCCGGCGCGGCCGTGGGCCACCGCGCCGTCGGCGCCGAGAGTCACGACCACGCACTCGAGGTCGGCCGCCGCCAGCAGCCGGTGCGCGCGGCCGTCCAGGTCCGGCTCGCCGGGCACGAGCCGGGCCAGCTCGTCGGCGTTCAGCTTGGCCCAGCGGGCGCCGCGCAGCAGCTTCAGCACCGTCTCGCGCTCCCACCAGGGCGAGCGCAGGTTCACGTCGACGAAGGTGCCACCGGTGGCCTGGGCCCGCAGCCGGTCCAGCGCCAGGCGGGGCACGGCGGTGCGCAGGGCCAGGCTGCCGTGGTAGAGCAGGTCGCCCGGCGCCGGGGCGGGCACCTCCTCGGCGGTGATGAAGTCGTAGGCGCGGCCGCCGGCAATCTTGTACTGCGGTTCGCCGTCGGCGAGGGTGACCTCCACCGTGCCGGTGGGCTGCCGCTCGTCCTGCTGCAGCCCGGCCGTGTCCAGGCCCCAGTCGGTCATCGCCTGCCGGATGCGCTCGCCCAGCTCGTCGTCGCCCACCCGGGACGTCAGCAGGGGCTCCAGGCCGAGGGCCTGCAGGGTCCAGGCGACGTTGAACGGCGCGCCCCCCAGGACCGCGCTGCCGTCGGGGAAGCGGTCGAACAGGACCTCGCCGAAGATCAGGGGACGGGGCGCGGCAGCGGTCATGGCGTCTCCTCGAGGCGGGCGGCCCAGGCGGGGTGGTAGTGCAGCACGCCCTCCAGGATGCCCGCGGCGTAGTTGCCGCGGGCCAGGTACAGCAGCGGGCCGTGGCCGGCGGCGGCCGCCTCGCGGTGGGCCGTCGTGCGCAGTTCGGGGTCGGCGTTGGCCACGAGCACCGCGGGCACGGGCCCGGCCAGCACCTCCAGGTCGTTGCCGCTGTCGCCGGCGAACACGGTCTCGTCGGGGCCGAACCCCAGGCGGGCCATGACGAACGCCAGGGCGCGGCCCTTGTCCGCGGCCGCGGGCAGCACGTCCATCAGGCCGACGCCCAGGACCTCGTCGCGGCTGAAGATCACGCTCGCGCGTACGCCCGCGGCGCGCAGGCGGTCGCGGATCAGCTCCGCCAGCCGGGGCAGGGCCGCATCGGGCGGGGCCTCGAAGCTCAGCTTCCATCTTGCCTGGCGCGAGGCGTCCTGCAGGTGCAGGTCCGCCAGGCCCGGCACGTCCCGCAGCAGGACGGCGAGGTCGGCGGCGTCGCGGCCGCCCCAGTCCGGAGCGATGGTCTCGTCCCAGGCCGGCCAGCGCTTCCACGCGGATGCGACGCGGTCGGCGATCGTGGCGCCCACGTCGGCGATCAGCACGTCGGGCAGGGGCACCTGCCAGGTGGCGATAGCCTCGTCCACCAGGCCGGGGTCGCGCCCGGTGACGTAGACCAGGGTCACGTCCGGATGGGCGGCCAGGCGGGCGAAGCGCTCCCGGGCGCCGGGGGACTCGGCGGCCGCGCCGTTGGGCAGCAGCGTCCCGTCCAGGTCCGTGGCCAGCAGCAGGCGGCTCATGGCGCGGGCACCAGGCACGCACCGAAGAAATCGTAGTGCTCGATGGCCTCGAGGATGCCCCCGGCGTGGGGCCGGGTGGCGAAGAAGATGTCGCGGCTGCCGGTTAGCTCGGACAGCTCCTCGTGGTGGCGGTTGGCCACGACCACGGCCAGGGTGTCGCCCCGCATCATGGTCTCGTCGGCGCCCGAGCCGCCGGCGGTCAGCACCCGCGCCAGCGGCACGTCGCGCTGCTCGGCGAACCAGCGCAGGGCCGCGCCCTTGGACGCGCGCACGGGGACCACGTCCAGGAACTGCCCGAACGAAAGCATCACGTTGACCGTCTGCTCGTTCTGGTGCAGCAGGCGGTTGATCTCGTCCAGGGACGGCGCCACCGACGGGTCGATGTACCAGCTGAGCTTGAACTCGCCCTGCTCCGCCGCCGGCTGCAGCTCCAGGCCCGGCAGCTCGCCCAGCAGGCGACGCACCGCCCGCGGGTGCCACAGGTGGTCGATGTGCTCCCGCCACCGGGTGTCGCGGGTCAGGTCCGGCGCGTAGTAGATGTCGGTGCCCAGGCTGGTGATCAGCACGTCGGGGCGGGGGATGTTCAGCTTGCGCATGAGCTTCAGCGCCGCCTCGAGCCGCCGGCCCGTGGCGATGCCGAAGGCGGCGCGGCGGCGCTCGCGGCGCATCACCGCGATGAACTCGTCCAGCGCCGCCTGGTCGCCGACGAGGTTCTTGTCCAGGTCGGTGAAGATGGCGCGGTCGCGGAACTGCCCCGACCAGGGCTCGGGTCCCGGGCGCGGCGGCGTCGCGGCGACCAGCGGCGCGACCGCCTCCACGTACGCCTGCGTGTGGGCCTGCCACGAGTAGTGGCGCCGCACGCCGTCCAGCCCGTTGGCCGCCAGGGCGCTGCGGTGCTCCCGGTCCTCCAGCACACGCAGCAGCGCCCGCGCCATCGCTGCAGGATCCAGGGGATCGATCAGGTGGCCGTTGCGGCAGTTCTCGATGATGTCGACGGGCCCGCCGTCCTCGGTCGCCACCACGGGCACGCCGCTGGCGGCGGCCTCCAGCAGGGTCAGGCCGAAGGGCTCGGTAAGGGCCGGATTGACGAACACGCCGCCCGAAAGGGCGGCCAACCGGTACAGCACCGGCACGTCGTCGGCGCGGTGGTGCTTCGGGTAGGCCGCCTTGCCGTAGAGGTCGTGGCGGTCTACCGCGAGCAGCACGTCCGTCAGCACCTCGCGCGCGCCGGCGTCCAGGTCGTCCAGGTCGTCACGGTTGCCGGCAACGACCACCAGGTTGGCCAGCTCCTGCAGCCGCGGCGAACCTCCGTAGGCGTCGATGAGCGTTGTGATGTTCTTGCGCCGATCCGGGCGCGAGATGGCCAGGATCATCGGCTTCTCCGGCTCGGCCAGGAAGCGCCGCAAGGCCAGGTGGATGGTGGCCTGGCGCTCGTTGCCCAGCGGTTCGTGGAAGCGCTCGAGGTCCACCCCCGGCGGGATCACCTGCATGCGGCCGGGCACGTGGAAGTCGTACAACCCGTACTGGGCCTCGATCTCCTGGTGCGTGCTGGTGATCACCAGGTCGGCCAGCCCGAGGGTGTCCTCCTCGGCGGCGATGCGCCGGGAGATGCGGTAGCGCTGCTCCAGCTCCTCGCGCTTGTGCCCCGCCGCCAGCAGCCGGCGCCGCTTGACCCGGCCCAGGGAGTGCCCCGTGTGCACCAGCGGCAGCCCCAGGTGCCGCGAGAGCCGCGTGCCCACGTAGCCGGCGTCGGCGTAGTGGCTGTGGATGACGTCGGGCAGGCGGTCCCGGGTGCGCAGGTAATCGAGGGTGCGGTCGCCGAAGCTGTCCAGGCTGTCCCAGAGCTCCTCCTTCGGGATGTAGCCCGCCTCGCCGCAGTCGATGCGCACGATGCGCGCGCCGCCGCCGAGGTCCTCCTCGCGCTTGGCATAATCGTCGCTGACCTGGGGGTCGACGACGCGCCGCGTGAGCAGTTCGACGCGGCCGACGCGCGGGTGCGCACCCAGCGCCCGCGCCAGTTCGACGACGTACTTGGTCTGCCCGCCGGTGTCGGCATCGCGACCCAGTTCCAGGTCGTGGCCGCGGATCAGGCCGTGGATGCTCAGCAGCAGCACGTCCAGGGTTTCTTGGTTTGCTTTTCGCATCTCTTCACAAGGTAGGGCGGGTGGGGAGATGGTCAAGGGTGAGGGGGCTCAGCGCTTCGGCGCTTCGCGCCTCGCTCGGCGCGCCTTGCGGCGCGCCGATTCGCCCCCGCACCCTTGACCATCTCCCCACCCGGCTACTTTGTGAAGAGGTGCGGGAAGGAATCCGTGGTTACTGGGGGGTCCTTGCTCCACTGCCGAGAGGGGGTGGCGGGAACGGATATCGATGTAACTTACTGATATGGCTGTGTTTGGGGTGGTAGCGCCCCCCGGGGGAAAGGGTCATCTAGAAGCGCAAACGCGACCATCGCACCTCCCAGCTTCGGGTATCGCGTTCGTTCCGTGGCGGCGTCCACTCCAGGATCTCGATGCGCCTTGAGGAGCCTTCACCCGTCCATTCGTACCAGACCCGCGCGGCGCCATGGGCATCGAAGCAGGCCGCGACCGGGAGGAAGTGCGTCCGGACCGTGTCGCTCCACTCGATGGCGAGCGTGCGGTAGTTGGGGCCGTCCGCTTGTCGGGCCGCCTTCCCCGGCCTGGCGCAACTTGCCAATGACACCAAGGTCAGATCTCCCGAAGACTCCCAACCGCCTCGCGGACCGAATACCGCTGGGATCCAATCGACCGTTGCCGCCAGCGTATCCACGCCGGACAGAGTCAGCCCGTCCAACAGGAGGAATCGGCCGCGGTGGTTTGGGTCCTGCAGCCACATCAAGAGACGACGCCCGCCCGGTTCGGGGAAGAAGAGCGCCTCGTAGCCTGCGAACTCCCGCGTTCCTGTCGGCTCACCCGAGTGGAAATCGACGGCCACCACGGTGAACGGCTCGAAGTCGCACTGCCAGGCGAACCACGCCGTGTCGCCGCCGATGACCCCGCCTCGATCGCGCATCCGGCAAGCTCCGCCCGCAACGGGCATCACCTTCGACCACACGGGATCGGGAGTCGCGAAATCGCGGCGCACGACGCTCAAGAAATCACCTGCGAGCGTCCACTCGACCGCGGCAGGCCGATCCCCGACGATATTCAAGGAATACCCGGCTTGCAGTGCCTCGCCCCGCCGGCGCGGAAAGTCGAGATCGTGCGGCAGCGACAGTTGCCGGGGGATCCCCCACCGGTGATCGACAGGAACGAAGCCTATCGTCGAATCGCCTGGCATGGGCAGGAACCTGGCATCCTCCAGGGCCGGCTCCGCGGGGTGATACCAGAGCCTCTCGCCACCCGCGGAGAACCCGAACAGCTCAGGCGACGATTCCGACCGCCCCACGGCCACGACCGCTGTCTGCGATCCCGCCAGCCACTGGATCTCCGCTATATAGTAGAAATCCCGCAGCAGGACGACGGGATCGTCGTTCCGGGCGATTTCCCCGCAGAACCTGAGGATGACGCCTTCGTCGGTCACCCTGGCCAGCAGGTACCGATCGTCGCCGATCGCGGTCATGACCCGGCCCGTTGTCCTCTCGCGCGCGGTGGCGATATTCAAAGGGTTGCAGATGACGATTATGGCCACAAGGATGGCACCGTATCCCGGCAGCTTCCTGTTCGTTCCAATGCCTGGTTGCATCTGCGCGAACAACCGCATTCGGTCCTCCCTCAACTCTGCCTCTGCGCCCCGCTCACTCCACCCTCCCCTGAAGATACCACCGCCCCCCCGAGAAGTAGACCCACAGGAT
>JACZKN010000465.1 GCA_014859985.1 Candidatus Krumholzibacteriia bacterium
GCCACGAGGAGCGCCGCTGCAACCAGCAGCGGCACGAGGCGGCGCGGGGCGGCGGCGGGTTGGGGCACGGTCAGCATCGCGAACTCCGGTGTTTTCTTGGCTGGACCCGGCGGGGTGGCGGCACCGCGCCATCATGGCCCAGGGTGTGAAGACGCGCAACACCTACGGCACGAGGGCGCCGGGGGACGGGCCGCAGCGCGGCCGCATCCCCCGGCGCCCCGGCGGGCCTACAGGTACCAGTTGAATTGGATCGACATGCCCCCCACGCCCACGTAGTCGTCCTCGAGCCCCGAAGCCCCGTCCAGGTGGAAGCCGAAGGCGTCGGCGGCCACGCCCAGGGCGAAGTTGCGCCCCAGCTGCCACTCGTAGCCCAGGCTGAACAGGGCCGCGCCCTTGCCCTCGATCTCCAGCTTCCGGCCCGTCTCGCGCAGCAGCACCTCGCCGCCGCCGGCACCCAGCCCGCCGCGCACGAAGAAGCCGCCGCCGGCCGGCCACCAGGTGACGGTGGCGAAGCCGGCGCCCATGCCCCAGTCGTCCTGGCCGGCGCTGGAACCGAAGCCGTAGCCCTCGAGGGTCACCGCGAAGGCGTTGCTGAAGGCGTAGCCGCCGCGCAGGGCGCCCAGGCTGCCGCCGTAGGGGTCGTCGGAGAAGGTGCGGGTGCCGACGGTCGCGCCGTAGGAGCTGCTGCCCCAGCCGGCGTTGAAGCCCACCAGCCAGCCCTTGCGGTCGCGCGGGTTGCGGCAGCCGTCCTCGTCGGCGAGGGCCGGCCCGGCGCCCGCCAGGATGGTCGTGGTCAGGATGGCCAGGGCCAGGGCCCGGCCGAAGGTGCCGCGTGTCGTCGTCATGGTGTTGCCTCCTTGAAGTGCCGGTTCGCCGGCGGGATCGTCTCGGTGGTTCGCGGTAGGGAAGGCATGGAGTGTTCCCGGTGGGCCGTTCTACCCGTGAAGAAGACAAAATATTGTGGTATAATGGGTTAGACGGTAGGCCGCCCTGCCGCTGGGGCGCTCAAACTGTAGTGTTCACGCCACACAAGTCGTCTGATGTGGCGATATCGCACAGGTTCAGGGGCGGCCGGCCATGCGGTATCATCCGCTACGGTCGTATCCCCCGACCCCCCGACCCCGAACCGCTGGAGGAACCGATGTTCCCATCGCCCCCACGTCTGGCCGCCGGTCTTGCGGTCGCCGCCCTGGTGCTCGGCGCTTTCTGGCCCGTCGCCGCGCCGGCCGCCGCCCGGGACCAGGCCGCTGCGCCCGCGGTCCAGGAGCACGTCCTGGCCAACGGCATGAAGCTGCTGCTGGTGCCCCGCCACCTCTCGCCCACGGTCGCGGCCGGCTGGGTGGCCAAGGTGGGCTCGGCCAACGAGCGGCCGGGCATCACCGGCATCAGCCACCTCTTCGAGCACATGATGTTCAAGGGTACCCGCACCATCGGCACCCGCGACTACGAGCTGGACAAGCGGCTGATCGACGAGCAGGAGGCCCTGCAGGAACAGATGCGGGCCGAGATGCTGGCCCAGCGCGACCGGCTGCGCCGGGGCGAGATCGCCGACGTCACCTCGCCCGAGGCCAGGACGCCGCGGTTCCGCGCGCTGGAGGCGCGGTTCGACTCGCTGGTGGCGCTGCAGCGCGACAACATGGTCAAGAACGAATTCGACCAGGTGCTGTCGCGGGAGGGCGCCTCGCGCATCAACGCCTTCACCAGCGAGGACATGACCTTCTACATCATGACCGTGCCGGCCAACAAGCTGGAGCTGTGGTTCTGGATGGAATCGGACCGGCTCATGAACCCCGTGTTCCGCGAGTTCTACTCCGAGCGCGACGTGGTGTACGAGGAGCGCCGCCTGCGCGTGGAATCGACGCCCCTGGGCAAGTTCCAGGAGAGCTTCGACGCCATGTTCTGGGACGCCAGCCCCTACACCTGGCCGGTGATCGGCTACGCCAGCGACCTGCCGTTCATCACCAAGCGGGACGCCGACGACTACTACGCCACCTACTACGCGCCCAACAACGTCTGCGCCGTGCTGGTGGGCGACTTCGACCCGCAGCAGGCCGTGGCCCTGGCCGAGAAGTACTTCGGCCGCATCCCCCGCGGCGCCGTGCCGCCCCCGCCCATGATCACCATGGAGCCCCGCCAGACCGGCGAGAAGCGCTTCCACGGCGAGGCCGAGACCAACCCCGCGGTGACCGTGCGCTGGCACACCGTGGCCGCGGTGCACAAGGACACGCCGGCGCTGATGGTGCTGGCCGAGCTGCTCAACGGCGACACCGGGCGCCTGCGGCGCAACCTGGTGCTGGGCCAGGGTGTGGCCAGCAGCGCCCGCGCCGGCCAGGACTCGCGCAAGTACGAGGGCATGTTCGAGATCGACGCCGAGTGCAAGGACGGCACCTCGCCCCAGGACCTGGAGCAGGCGGTGCACGCGGAGATCGCCCGGCTGCAGGCCGAGCCCGTGGGCGCGGACGAGCTGCAGGCGGTGAAGAACCGCTACCTGACCCGCACCTGGCGCATGCTCGACGGCAACTTCTTCCAGATGATCCGCTACGGCGCCGCCGAGGCCCAGGGCTCGTGGCGCGACGCCGACCGCATCGACCGGGAGATCCAGCAGGTCACGGCCCAGGACGTGCAGCGGGTGGCGCAGGAGTACTTCACCACGGAGAACCGGGCCGTGGCCACCTGGACGCGGCTGGCCTCGGCCGCGCCCGAGGATCCGGCGCTGGCCGGCCTCTCGCCCCAGGGCCGGCAGATGGTGCAGCAGTCGCTGGCGCGGCTGGACGGCCTGACCAGCGCCGCCGACGTGCAGGAGATGCTCGCCCGCCTGGACCAGATGGGCGACCGCCTGCCGCCGGAGATGAAGCCGGCCATGGACCACGTGCGCATCAAGGCGCAGGAGAAGCTTACCCAGCTGCAGAAGGAGGGCCAGTGATGCGCAGCCTGAACACCGTCGCCGCGGCGCTGCTGGCCGCGGGCCTCGTCGCGGTCTTCCTGCCGGCGGCCGCCGCCGGGGACATCCCGGCGCGCCCGGAAAAGCTGACGTTCCCCGGATTGAAGTACGACGCGCCGGTGGCCAAGGACCACCGGACCACCCTGAAGAACGGCATGGTCGCCTACCTCGTGCCCGACCTGTCGCTGCCCTTGGTCAACGTCTCGGTGCTGCTGCGCCTGGGCCCGGACCTCGACCCGGAGGGCAAGGAGGGCGCCGGCGGCCTGATGATGGACCTGCTGACCTCCGGCGGCACGGCCTCGCTGACGGCCGAGCAGCTTGAGGACCGCCTGGCCGCTTTGGGCGCCGACCTGGGCTCGGGCATGGGCGGCGGCCGCCGCGGCATGATGGGCATGGGCGGCGTGCGCACCGGCCCCGCCGAGTCGTGGGTGAGCCTGAACCTGCTGGCCAAGGACCTGGACGCGGGCCTGGCCCTGCTGATCGACTGCCTGCGGAACCCCGCGTTCCAGGACGACCGGCTGCAGCTGGCCAAGGAGCGCGCCGTCCAGCGCATGAAGGAGCGCAACGACGACACCGCGGGCATCGAGCGCCGCGAGTGGGGCCTTTTGATCGACGGCGAGGGCCACTGGGCCAACCGCTTCACCACCGGGGCGTCGATCACCGGCCTCGTGCGGGGCGACCTGGCGGCCCTGCACCGCGCGCACGTGGGCCCGGAGAACTTCGTGCTCGCGGTCAGCGGCAACTTCGAGCCCAAGGCCATGTCCAAGGCGCTGGAAAAGGCCTTCGCCGGCTGGCCCTGGCAGGCCGAGCGGCCGGGTCCGCCTCCCGCGCCCGCGGCCGCGCCACCGGCCGGCTGGTTCGCCGTGGACAAGGACGTCAACCAGGCCCGCGTGTCCTTCGGCCTGCCGGCCCTGGACCGCTACGACCCGGACTGGTACGCCGCGCTGGTGATGAACGACATCCTGGGCGGCGGCGGCTTCAGCTCGCGGCTGGTCAACCGCATCCGCTCGGACGAGGGGCTGGCGTACTCGGTGCGCTCGTCCCTGGGCGCGGGCACCTACTACCCCGAGGAGTGGCGCGTGGCGTTCCAGACCAAGGTGCGCTCGACCGCCTTCGCCGTGCAGGTGGCGATGACCGAGATCGCGCGCATCCGCGACGAACGGGTGTCGGACGACGAGCTGGCGCTGGCCAAGGCCAGCTTCATCGAGTCGCTGCCGGCGGGGTTCGAGACGGCGGGCGCCATCGCCGGGGCCTTGGCCGTCGAGGAGCTGACGGGGCGGTACGCCAAGGACCGCGAGTACTTCCGCAAGTACGCGGAGCGCATCGAGGCCGTCACCGCGGAAGACGTGCAGCGGGTGGCCCGGCGCCTGCTGGACCCGGCGCGGATGACGTTCCTGGTGGTGGGGGACATCGACGAGGCGCTGCTGGGCGATCCCAAGCACGACGTCAGCGTCGTCGGGCTGGCGGGCGCCGAACCGCTGCGGCTGCCGCTGCGGGATCCCATGACGATGGAGCCGCTGGCGAACTAGAGCGGGCATCGATCGACACGACGGCGCCCGGACCACCAGGTCCGGGCGCCGTCGTTTGATGGAACGAATCGCCCAGGGGTTATATGACCCCCTGGGCGTAACAAGGCCTCAAATCGACTACCCCACCGCCTCCAGCGGATTGTAGAGCGTGTCCCGCAGCACCGGCCTGAGCCCCGCCCCCCTGATGAACGCCCGGATCTCCTCGACCGTCATGCCCTTGCCCGCCGCGCCGCCGGCGGCGAAGGTCACGCGCTCGTCGATCACCGTGCCGTCCAGGTCGTTGGCGCCGAAGCGCAGGGCCACCTGGGCGGCCTCGCGGCCCAGCATCACCCAGTAGGCCTTCACGTGGGGAATGTTGTCCAGCAGCAGGCGCGACAGGGCGATGACCTTCAGCTTCATCGTCAGGTCCGGACCCGGCAGCATGTCGTACTTGGTGTTCGCGGGGTGGAAGGCCAGGGGGATGAAGCACTGGAAGCCGCCGGTCGCGTCCTGCTGCTCGCGCAGCTTGACCAGGTGGTCCACCCAGTGGCGCGGCTCCTCGATGTGGCCGAAGAGCATCGTGCAGTTGGACTTCAGGCCGGCCTCGTGGACCAGGCCGGCGACCTCGAGCCAGCGCTCGCCGCTCATCTTCTTGGAGGCGATCTTGTCGCGCACCTCCGGGTCGAAGATCTCGGCACCGCCGCCGGGGCAGCTGTCCAGGCCGGCATCGCGCAGGGCGGCGATGGTGTCCGGCACGCTCAGCTTGCCGATCTTGGCCAGGAAGTCGACCTCCACCATGGTGAACGCCTTCAGGTGCACCGTGGGGAACGCCTCCTTCAGGGCGCGCAGGATGTCCAGGTAGACGCCGAACTTCCAGCGCGGGTGCAGGCCGCCGACGATGTGGAACTCGCCGACCTGGGGCGTGAAGTCGCGGCGGGCGATCTCGACGCACTCCTGGGGGCTGTAGCTCCAGGCGTCGGGCGCGTTGGGGTCGTCGCCGTAGGCGCACAGCTCGCAGCCCACGTAGCAGACGTTGGTCGGGTTCAGGTGGCGGTTGACGTTGTAGTAGACGTCGTCGCCGTGCAGGCGGGCGCGCACCGCGTGGGCCAGGACGCCCAGGGCGGGCAGGTCGTGGCTCTGGGCCAGGCGCAGGCCGTCGTCGAAGCTGAGCCTTTGGCCCGCGTCGACCCTGCGGGCGATGTCGTGCAAGGGGTGGCTCGTGGGCAGCATGGCGGCACCCTCGGGTTGGGGTCGGCGACCGGATCGCTTGCCAGCCTCAAAGATTAGCCCCAAACGGCGACTTCGCCAGTTGCGGCCGCGGCGGACATGAGAACGGCGCGTCAGGATCCCGCGGATCCCGACGCGCCGCCCGCGGCCGCAGGGGCGGCCGCGCTAGTCGTCGGCCTTGGCCGCCAGCCGCAGCTGCGGCAGCAGGCTGACGTCGAAGACCCGCTTGCGGCGCGCGCGCACCGCCCGGATCTCCTCCACCGCCTGCCGCACCCCGGCCAGGGCCACGGTGACCTCGAAGTTCTCGTAGCGGAAGCCGAAGTTGCGCAGCTTCTGCATGGCCGCGACCATCTTCTGCTCGGCGCGGTCCAGCTGGCCGCCCATGAGCAGGGCGTAGCCCTCGCAGGCCTCGCCCAGGCCCATCCAGAAGGCCTCGTCCCGGCCCTGGGCATCGGCCAGGCCCTCGGCCGCGTGGCGCGCCGCGGCATCGAAGCGGCGCAGGTTGAAGGCCTTGACGGTCTGCTGCAGGACGGCATTGTTCATCGGTGCATCCCTTCCTCGGGCCGATTCAATCGTGCGGGTCATCCGTGTCGTCGGCGTCCAGGTCGTCGTCGTCCAGGTCGTCGGCCATGTCGAAGAACCGCTCGGCCTCGTCCTCGAAGCCGAAGCGGCGGGTGTCGGCCAGCTTGTCGACGTAGAGCACCCCGTCCAGGTGGTCGCACTCGTGCTGGATCACCACGGCGGGGAAGCCCTCGACCACGAACTCGCTGGGCTGCCCGTGCGCGTCGTACGCCTTGACCTTCACCTTCCGGGGACGCTCGACCCAGCCGCGCATCCCCGGCACCGACAGGCAGCCTTCGTACATGCCGAGGCGCGCCTCGTCCAGGACGGTGATCTCCGGATTGATCAGGATCCGGAAGCTCGGCCGTCCCTCGTCGTCCGCGTCGCCGCCGGCGATCGCCAGCCGTACCGGCTGGTGGACCTGCGGCGCGGCCAGCCCGACGCCGTTGTACTCGGCCATCGTCTCGAACATGTCCCGGATCAGGCGCTGGACCTCCGGTCCGGTGATCGCCTTGGGATCGATGGGCTTGCACTCCTGCCGGAGCACCGGGTGCCCCAGGCGGGCGACTTTCAGGATGGCCATGCCGGCACGCCTCCTCGAAGGGTCTGGTTAGGGATGATCGGTCCCCACCATAACCCAATTCGCCTCCGATGCAAAAAGGAGGCCCACACGGGCGCCGACCGGAGGGATCCGCGGGGCCCGGGAAAGCCCCATTCTGGTCTGTTGCGGGCAGTTGCGACCGATCTCCGCCGGCAACGCCGGTCCGGATTCGGGCAGATCCTGCCGGTGCACCGCCGCCGAGCCCAGGGGACAAAAACAGGACATAAGATCAATTTCTGTAAAGATCCGGTTCCCGTTGTGTTAATCCCCCCTTGACCCCTCCCGGC
>JACZKN010000466.1 GCA_014859985.1 Candidatus Krumholzibacteriia bacterium
CCGGCACCCAACCCCGGGCCCGCAGCCAGGCCTGCGCCTCGCCGGCGCGCTCGGTCAGCACCAGCCACAGCACCGTGCACCCGCGCTCGAAGCGCCTCGTCTGGTCCACCGGCTCGAGGCGGCCGTCCTTGCCCCGCAGGAACAGCGGCAGCAGCAGCGAACGCTGCTCGTTGGGCGGGGCCGGTTCGCTGCCCTCCTGGTCGTCCGCGCGCCGCCAGGGTTCCACGGCGGTCAGGCCCCGGCGGATGCGCACCGACCACAGCTCCGGATCGATCCTGCTGCCGAACAGCAGGTGGGTCTGCGCGTCGCTGAAGTGGCCCGGGGTCACCTCCGAGCCGCCGCGCACCGCCACGGCGAAGACCCGCGGCACCTTGGCCTCGCTGCGGGCGGCCTGGGCGAACAGCAGGTTCACCGCCTCGTTGGGGGTGACGCCCAGGGCACCCCGGCGGGAGTCGAGCTGGGCCCGCATCGCCACCCGCTCGTCCAGGGCGTTGCCGAACACCACCTTCAGCCCTTCGGCCTCCGCCTCCCGGCAGAGGCTGGCATTGGCGTCGATCAGGACGGCCTCCTGGCCGTCCGTGGTCAGCAGGCGGGCCAGCAGCCGGCCCAGGGGCTGGGCCCCGAAGACCGCGTAACCCCGTCCGCCGGGCCGGCGCACCCCCAGCAGCCGGGCCATCAGCCCGGCGCTGGCGCCCTGCACCACCACCGTGGCGGCGATCACCAGGAAGACCAGCGCGCGCAGCTGGGTGCCCAGGCCGCTGCCGTCGGCGGACAGCCGCTCGGCGAACAGCGAGGCCACCGCCGCGGCCACGATGCCCCGGGGCGCCACCCAGGACAGGAAGACCTTCTCGCGCCAGCCCAGGCCCGAACCATGGGTGCACAGCAGCACGTTCAGCGGGCGCACCAGGACCATCAGCGCCAGCACCGTCAGCAGACCCGGCCGGCCCAGGGCCGCCACGTCGGCCACCCGCACGTCCGCCGCCAGCAGCACGAAGAGCATGCCGATCAACAGCGTCGTCAGCTGCTCCTTGAACTCCCGCAGCTCGCGCTGGCCCCGCGCGCCGGCGTTGCCGACGACCGCGCCGGCGGTGATCGCGGCCATGATGCCCGATTCGGCGGTGAACGCGTTGCTCACCTGGTAGATGGCCAGCGCCAGGGCCAGGGTGAAGATGTTCTCGTGGCCCTCGGGCACCGCCCGGGGCCAGCGCAGCAGCAGCGCGATGAAGGCGCCGCCCACCGCACCCACCAGCAGGCCCACCGCCAGCCGGGTCGGCGCGCTGATGGCCCCGGCGGCCACCGGATCGCCCAGGGCGATCTCCAGGGCCACCACCGCCACCACGGCGCCCACGGCGTCGATGAGGACGCCCTCGGTCTCGAGGATGGTCTCCACGTTGCGGCGCACGCGGATCCGGCGCAGCAGCGGGGTCACGACCGTCGGCCCGGTGACGATCACCAGCGTGCCGAACAGCAGGGCCGGGGTCCAGGGCCAGCCCAGCAGCAGGCGGGCGGCCAGGGCCGCCCCCGCGGTGGTCACCACCACGCCGACGGTCAACAGCCGCTGGATCACCGGCGCCTGCCCCCGCATCCGCCGGAAGTTCAGGTTCAACCCGCCGTCGAAGAGGATGACCGCGACCGCGAAGCCGGTCAGCGCCCCCAGCGCCGGGCCCAGGGCCCCGGGGGTGACGATGCCGAGCGCATCCGGGCCCAGGACGACCCCCACCGCCAGCAGCACCACGATGCCGGGCACTCGCAGGTGGCGGGCCAGGAGCTGGGCCAGCACCCCGGCCGCCAGGGCCAGGGCCACCACCAGGGCGGGATTGTGCGCGAAACCGACGTGCATGGCCGCTCCTTTGCCCAACCGAAGGGCCATTCTGGTCGGCCCGCGCCCCGGCGTCAACGCCGCGCTGCGGTCCCGCGGCTGTTGCCGGGTGCGATCATTTGTTATAATAGCAGGTGGAATCCGAACCCGTACCGAGGTGGTCCCGCATGCAGCGCCGCTTTCGCCCCTGCCTGACGATCCTGCTGCCGCTCCTGCTGGCGGCGAACGGCGCCCAGGCGGCCGGCACCCTGACCATCACTTGCCTGGACGTGGGCCAGGGGGATGCCACCCTGGTGCAGTCCCCCTCGGGGCGCACCCTGCTGTTCGACGGGGGCGACAACGGCAAGGGCAACAGCGTGATCGTGCCCTTCCTGCAGGCGGCGGGCATCGATACCCTGGACTGGATCGTGGCCAGCCACTACCACGCCGACCACGTCGGTGGCCTCGACGAGGTCCTGGCCCAGATCCCGGTGCGCGAAGCCGTGCTGGACCGCGGCTGGTCCTACACCACCGCCACCTACGACAGCTACGCCGTCGCCGCCGGGGCCAAGCGCGCCACGCTGTCGCCGGGCCAGGTCATCGACCTGGGCGAGGGCGTGACCGTCACCTGCGTGGCGCTCAACAGCAACGGCCAGCTGTCCGCGCCCTATTCCAACGGCAACTACGAGAACGAGTACGGCGTCTGCCTGAAAGTGGAATACGGCGGCTTCGACTTCTTCCAGGCCGGCGACCTGACCGGCAACCCCGACAGCGGGTCCCGGGACATCGAGACCAGCGTGGGCGCGCTGGTGGGCGACGTGGACGTCTACCGGGTGAACCACCACGGCAGCTACACCAGCAGCGTCGCGGGCTTCCTGGCGGCCCTGCAGGCGGAGGTGGCGGTGATCTCGGTGGGGAACAACTCCTACGGCCACCCCCACCAGGTGGTGCTGGACCGGCTGGCCCTTTACGGCGCTTTCACCTACCAGACCGCAGCGGGCTCCGGCGGCACGCTGCCGGCGGCGGACCTGCGGGTCGTGGGCGGCCACGTGGTGATCACCACCGACGGCGGGGCCCTCTACAGCGTGGCCGGCGACACCTGGCAGACCGACGAGGGCGGCCAGAGCGCGGCGCCGGACCTCGTGCCGCCCGCGCTGGTGCTCAGGGGCAACGTGCCCAACCCGTTCAACCCCGCGACCGAGATCCGTTTCGACGCGCGGCAGGACGGCCCGGGCATCCTGCGCATCCACGACGTGGCGGGCCGGCTGGTGCTGATGCGGCCCTTGGCGGTGCGGGCCGGCCTGAACGCGGAACGCTGGGACGGCCGGGACACGGCCGGCAGGACGCAACCGGCGGGCGTCTACCTCTACCTGGTGACCGTGCCGGGCGGCCTGGGCTCCGGCAGCATGTTGCTGCTGAAGTAGCCCGCCCACGTCCCGGCCGGGCCGCGCCCTAGTGCGCCACCGTCAGCGGGATCCGCAGGCGGTGGCGCCCCGCCTCCAGTTCCAGCACGTAGCGCCCGCCCGGCTGCCGGCGTCCCTTGCCGTCGCGGCCGTCCCAGCTCCAATCGTTCGGCCCCGCCACGGCGCCGCGCGTGCCGAGGTCCGCGGCCAGGCGGCCGCGCACGTCGTACACGCGGCCGCGCACCGGCGTCGCCACCTCCACAGTATAGATCACGGTGGTATAGCTGCGGAAGGGGTTGGGCCCGACGCGGACCAGCCGGGGCCGGGCCTCCAGGACCGCCAGCCTGACCGGCACCGCCGCGCCGCCGGCCCCGCCGGCGGTGTTGGCAAAGACGAGGCTCGTGGTGCGGCTGCCCGCGCCCAGGTCCGCGGCCGCGGACCCCGGCGCCACCGTCACCTGCTGCTGCGCGCCCGGCCCGAGGGTGCCCACCGCGGGCTGGATGTCCAGCCAGGAGGCCGCGGCCGCCTCCCAGGCGAGGGTCTCGACCCCGGCGTTGCCGAGGCTGAACACCTGCTGCGCGGGAGCGAAGGGACCTCCCACCGGCCCCGTGAAGACCACGGGGTCCGTCGGCGCCACCGTCAGCAGGCCGGCCAGCGGATCCAGCAGGTCGAGCGTGACCGCGCCGCCGGCCGTGGGATCGAGCCAGTCGCGCAGCCGGGTCTGCGGCGTGCCGCCCCCCTCCCAGGACCGGAAGAAACGCCCGTACCAGTCCGGCTCGTCCGGACGCGAGCAGGAGGCGTAGCCCCCGTGCAGCTGCCCGACGATGCGGTGGTCCGGATCGAACAGGGGAGACCCCGAGGAGCCACCCTCGGTGGTGCCCAGTTCCCAGGCGCCGATGCGCAGATGGGTCCCGTCGCCGGGCACGGCGTCGGCCAGGTAGCTGGTGATCGTCGCCGGGTCGTCGTCGAAGCTGATGCTCTTCTCGTCCGTGCTCGGGTGATGGATGGTCACCGAGGCGGTCGGCACGGCGTCGGCGCGGTTCCAGCCCGCCAGCGTGACGCGCCAGGCCGGGTCCGGCAGGTCGTCCAGTTCCAGCAGGGTGAAGTCGCTGCCGGACCAGTTGGCCAGGAGCGTCGTGCCGGCCTGGTTCTGGGCCAGGCTGCCGCCCCCCTGCTGGCCGCAGACCGGGCTCTCGTAGTTCCAGTACAGCACCACCGAGGCGTCGGAGGTGCCGTTGATCCCGCAGTGGTTGGCCGTAAGAAAGAGGGGCCGCGCGTCCCGGGCGGTGTTGTTGATCATCGCCCCGCTGCACTTCCAGGTGCCGGCTATGGTGTAGACGCCCACCGCGCGGATCTCGGCGCGCCAGTCGTCGGCCACGGGACAGACGACGTCGATGTTGCAGGCGCCGGCCTTGGCCGGCGCGGGCGCGCCGAAGTAGCGGTAGCCCCGGTTGAAGCGGGCCAGCTCCAGGGCCACGCGCCCGCGCTCCTGCGCGGCCACGTCCAGTTCGACCACCAGGTCGTCCGTCAGCAGCACCGGGGTCCAGAGCCCGGCGCCGGGCACCAGCGCCGCGGCCCGGTAGCGCAGCGCCGGCCCGCCGAAGGTCGGCCTGACGACCAGCTCGGCCGACGGCGGCAGGTCGCAGGTCACGAAGCCCAGGTTCAGCGACAGCGCGCCGGGCGAGGCCAGGCGCAGGCGCCATACCT
>JACZKN010000467.1 GCA_014859985.1 Candidatus Krumholzibacteriia bacterium
GTCGGGACGGACGCCCAGGCGCTGCCAGTCCCGGGCCACCACGGGCAGGCGGCCGTAGCGCGGCGCGTCGGCCGCGTGCGCGGGCACGGACACCGGGGCCGCCGCGAAGGCGGCCCCGATGAGCAGCGGAAAGATGGCGAGACGGGCCGCCGCACGGCGGCCGGGGAACCGTTGCGAATGCAAGGTCCGTGCTCCTTCCCAGGGGTGGCGGGCCGACGTGCTACCAGCGGTAGCCCAGCGACAGGCGGTTGACCCGGTCCAGGCCCTCGGCCTGCGGCACCGACGCGAAATCGAACAGGATGGGCTGGCCCACCCAACGGTCCAGGTCCACGCCGAAGCCCCAGGTGCTGTCCTTGATGTCGCCGGTGTCGTCGTTCTTGTAGCCGAAGCGCACGAACAGCGAGCGCAGGTAGTTCCATTCCACGCCGCCGCCGTAGACCGCCTGGTCGGTCTCCAGGCCGAAGCCGTAGTCGTCGCCCTTCCACTTGTACAGGGGCACCAGGTAGTCGCCCACCATCAAGAGGCCCATGGCCTCGCTGCTGTACATGCTGAACGCTATGCCCAGGGTGGCCTTGCGCGGCATGGGATCGCTCTGGTCCTGGTCCACGTGGGTGATGTCCGGACCCAGGTTGCTGACCGCCAGGCCGATGTTGGAGCGGATCTTGGGCACCTTCCACAGCATGCCCAGGTCCACGCCGAAGCTGTCGCCGCTGCCGCCGCCGCGCGGGTCCTGGATCGAGGCGTCCGGGGCCAGCTTGTCGCGGAAGTACTTCACGCCCAGGCCGACGCCCAGGGTGCGGCTGACCTGCACGCCGTAGGTGGCCGAGAAGGCGAACTCGTAGGAGTCGAAGGTGCCCGTGGGATCGCCGTTCTCGTCGGTGCCCTGCTGCTCGCCCATGTCCAGGTAGGTGAGCGCGAAGCCCAGCGCCCCGTGCCTGCCCATGGGCGTGGCGTAGCCGGCCCAGTACAGGGCGATGTCGTCGGCCAGGCCCGCGGCGAGGCTCGACTGCATGATCTGGACGTCGTGGGGCTCGGCCCGCTGGGGCAGGAAGGCCAGGCCTCCCGGGTTCCACCAGATGGCGGTCACGTCCTGCGACAGCGCCGTGCCGGCTTCGCCCAGGGCGTTGTAGCGGGCGCCGATGGGGAAGGTCAGGCTGATGGCGCCGGCGCCCGAGGCCAGGGCCTGGGCGGCGAGGACGCCGCTGAGCGCGACGGCCAGCGTCGCCGCGATCGAGATCCGCTTCATGGGTCGTTTCCTCCGGTTCAATCGGTCGTTGTGCGGGATCCGTCCCCGCCTGCGCGGCCTTACCGCATGATGACGAGCTTGCCCGTCCTGGTGATGTCGCGTCCGTCCCCGCCGGCACCCAGCCCGCGCAGGACGTAAAGATAGGTCCCGTTGGCGATTTCGTCGCCTTCGCCGTCGCGCCCGTCCCAGTCGATGATGCCGGGTCCGGAAGCGCCGAACCGCTCCTGCAAGGAACGCACCCGCCGCCCGGAGACCGTGTAGATGTCCCAGCGCACCTCCATGGGGTCGCTCAGCTCGAAGATCAGCCGGCAGGGCCCCGCGGTGGGATTGGGGAACAGGCTGACGGTCCCGATGTCGGTGATCCCGGCCGCCCCCAGGTCGAAGCTGAGGGTGTCGCTGCCCACGTTGCCAAGGGCGTCGGCGGCGTACAGCGCGGCCGTGTGCCGCCCCGGCGCCAGGTCCGAAGGCAGGCCGAAGCCGAGCCGGCCGCTGGTGTAGCTGTCCGGGTCGTAGGCGAACGACGCCGTGACGTTGGTCATGAAGCCCGAGTCGTCGAACTCCAGCAGGATCGAGTTGCCGGGGCTGGTGCCCAGCATGGCGATGCCGCTGGAGTCGCTGAGCGCGGCTTCGAGCCGGGCGCCGGGCTGCACCCGGGTCGCCCCGTCGGCGAAAGCCAGGGCGATGGCCGGGCCCAGCACGTCGTCGGACGGGCCGGTGCCGCCGGTGACGACCGGGACGCGGTCGACCGCGCTGCGGAAGCTGCCCAGCCCCCCGTCGACCGTCATCCGCACGCGGCCCTCGTCGCCGAGCCCCAGCTGCAGCGGCGCCTTGAAGGCGACCTCCAGGTCGCCGGAGCCGACACTGCCGGTGCCGCGGAAGACCGGTGCACCGGGCCTGATCCAGGTGAAGTCCGCGGGGCTCGTGTACTGGTAGCGGTTGTTGACCGAGTCCCAGTAGTAGGCGTAGGCGGTGAAGACCGCGGTCTGGTCCGCATCGCTGACCAGCAGCTCGTAGGCATCCCCGGAGCCGACGGCCCCCGCCCCGACGACCGCCTTGTGCAGCCGTCCGGTGCGGAGGGTGTCCAGGCTGGCCGGCGCGAAGGCGAGCACGTCGTCGGCGTGGGGCAGGCGTGTCGCCGGATCCCCGAACAGGTTGTAGCGCTGGGAATTGGCGCGGGCGCTGCCGCTGATCATCGCGCCCTTGGCGCCCGCCAGGGCCGTCCCCAGGGTGCGCCCGGGCTCCACGCCCCGGCCCGGATACAGGTTGGCGTAGAAGGCATTCGACAAGGCCTCGTTGGAGTTGACGAAGCTCACCTGGCTGGCGCAGATGGCCGCGATGGCGCCGCCCGACTCGGCGGCCACGAACTGCTCGGCCATGCTGCGGCGCACGAGGCTGTCGTAGACCCCCACGTCGCAGCTGAAGGCCAGGAACACGAACCGCATCATGCCGTTGGTCAGGCCCGCGATGTCCTGGGTGCGGAATATCTGCTCGTCGGCCAGGTTGTCCTCCGCCCCGTGGCCCACGTAGTAGAACATCGTCGTGCCCGCGGACAGGGCCGAATTGATGGCCTGCCGCACCTGGGGCTTGATGCCCGAGCCCGGCGGGAACGGATAGTCGACGGCGTAGATCTTCTGCACGTCCACGGCTTCCGGGATGTACCCCTCGGCCAGGATGTCCGCCTGCTGGGTGTGGCGCGGTTCGATGCCCCGGACCGGTACCGGGTGGCCGGGCCGGTTCGCGTCGTCGGCCACCATCAGCGTATGGTTGCGCCAGGGGCCAGGCGCCGGGTTGCGCGCGTAGGCGATGGCACGGTCGACCAGCGCGCGGGCCTCGGCCGGATTCAAGGCCGGCAGCCGGCCGCAGTTCAGGTCGGGCAGGTCAGGTCCGCCGAAGGTCCCCGCATCGAAGGAGACGAGCCCGTCGTCCGAGGCGTAGGGCGAGAAATAGGTCTCGTGGAGCGGGTTCTCCGGGAAGGCCGTGCGCAGGTCGGCGGGCACGAGATCCGCGAGGTCCACGTAGGGCGTCTTGGCCTTCCAGTTGCGCGGGTCGCGGCTCGCGTTGCCCAGCAGGCACGCGTAGCGCAGGCGGCTCCCGCCCTGGGTGTAGACCCAGCGCAGGTAGTTGCGGATCGCGCGCCAGTCCTTCTGGCCGCCGGCGAAGTTGTCGTAGATGTCGTCCACCAGCACGGCCGTGGCCGCCGGGGCAGTGACGCCCGGTATCGACGTGGAACGGTAGGCAGCCAGGTCGCCGGCCGCATTGATATAGCCCGAAGGGGCGACGACCACGTAGTCCAGGGCCGTCGACCGCGCCCGCAGATCCACCGGCTGCACGCGCCGTCCCGCGGCCGGCCGCGCCAGGTCGCCCCGGCGCGCGGCGACGAGGTGCCGGTCGGCACCCGGATCGCGCAGCAGGCCGTAGGTCACGTGGCCCGCACCGGCGGTGCCCGCCAGGGCCAAGGCGGAATCGGGAACCGTGACGTCCCAGAGCAAAAGGTCCGCCGGCACCGGCGCCGTGACCCGCACGTCGCCGGCGGTGCCGGGCGCCGCCACGCCGTCACCCCAAAGACCGAACTGCAGCGGGCCCTGGCCGTCGCCCACATCCAGCCGGCAGGTCGCCATCACGCCGAAGCTGTCCAAAGCCAGCAGCCGACCGCTGCCCGGACGGGCGTTGCGCACGGTCAGCGTGTTGCCGCCTGCGGCCACCGCCGCGCTCTGCCCCAGGATCCGCACACGCAGGCTGTCGCGCTGGTCCTGGGCCGTGAAGTAGGCCCGGGCGGCACCCCCGGTGTCCCCGTTGAGCGAGGCCTCGGCGATGTACGTCGTGGTGTCGAAGTTGGCCGCCCTGACCTCCACCGAGAAACGCAGGGGCACGCCCGCCACCGGATTGCGCAGGTTGAAGGTCTCGGTGCGCGAACTGGTGATGGTGTTGGCCCAGACGAAATTGTCCGCCACCAGGCCGATGTCCTCGAGCACCTGCTCCTCGCGGTGCACGCGGACCATGCCGGCGGTCTCGACCGGCGCGCCCAGCGCCGGCGCCGCCACCGGCACGACGCGCTTGGGCGACCCCGGCAGCGGGCTCGGCACGGCGTCGCCCTCCCAGGTCAGCCAGTAGACCGCCATCGACTGGGCCGGGTGGTCGTAGTGGTCCAGCCGCCCGGCCGACGGGTCGAAGCGGTCCAGCCAGGTGCTGGTGCCCACGCCGTAGAAGCGCAGCTCGTCGTCCAGATTCCACTCGCCGTCGCCTGTGCCGGTCACCTCGACCGCCACCTCGGTCAGGCCCACGCGCCGCGACTGCACCGAGTCCGGCAGCTCCGGGTTGTCCAGCAGCTGCACCCCGCCGCCCCGGAACAGGCGCAGCTTCGTCGGGTCCACCGCCGTGGTGGGCACGCCCCAGCCCGCGAGGTCCTGGCCGGTGACGCGGTAGAAGCCGGTCGTGGCCACGTCCAGCTTCAGCCAGTTGGCGGTGGCGGCGAACAGGGCGCCCGGGGCCGCCTTGTCCGCGGGGCGCCGTTCGGCCAGGGCGCGGGCGCGCGCGCCGTCAGACAGGCGAAGGTAGAGGTCGGGGTTCAGCACGCCGTCAGGCACGGGCTCGGTGCCAATCTTCAGGCCGGCCTCGCCGCCGGCGGCGAGGGTCAGGTTCTCCCGTTCGCGGCCCGTGGGCGGGTGGGCCAGCTCGATGGTCACGTCGCGCAGGACGCCGCCGCCGCTGGACAGGGCCACCACGGCCCCGGCGATGGGCACGCCCCGGTGCACGGCCGGGCTGCCGGCGGTGACCAGGTC
>JACZKN010000468.1 GCA_014859985.1 Candidatus Krumholzibacteriia bacterium
CAGGTCCCTGATCCGCGGCCGAGGCCATGGTCCGCGGCCGGTTCCCGTCCGGAGCCGGCCGCGCGGCCGTACCGGCTCGAGGGCGGGCTTGGACGGCCGGCGCCCCGGTTGTATCATCTTCGCGATGCAGACCCGGCCGAACCCCGATCGCCGCCCCGGCTCCGGCCGGCACGCCGCCGCACCCGAGAGGATGCCCATGCCCCGTCCGCTGCTCTACCTCATTGGCACGTTCTTCGGCACGGGCTACGCCCCGATCGCGCCGGCCACCGTGGCCTCCCTGGCCTGGGCCGTCCTGTGGTGGCTGGCCTGGAGCACCTTCGGCCCGATCCCGCTCTGGATCCAGGGCGCCCTCCTGGTGGCCGTGACCGCCGTGGGCATCCGCGTGGCGGGCGAACTGGAGAAGATCCACGGCGAGGATCCGAAGCTGGTGGTGATCGACGAGGTCGCCGGCATGATCGTGACCTATTTCGCGCTGGCCGCCGGTCCCCTGGGCTGGCTGGCCGGCTTCTTCTGGTTCCGCGTCTTCGACATCCTCAAGCCCTTCGGCGTGCGCCGCCTGGAGCGGTTGGGCGGCGGCGGCGGCCTGGGCATCGTGGCCGACGACCTGGGCGCCGGCGTGCTGGCCTGCCTGGCCACCCACGCCACGGTGCGGCTGCTGGGCTGGGGCGCATGAGCCCGGTGGTGCGCATCATCGCCGTCGGCGACGAGCTGCTGGAGGGCCGCACCACCGACACCAACAGCCGGCGGATCCAGCGGGCCCTCGGGGGGCACGGGATCCAGGTCGCGGGGATAAGGGTCGTGCCGGACCGGGCCGCCGCCATCGCCGAGGCGCTGGACGGGACGCGCGAGGGCGAGCTGGTCTTCGTCTGCGGCGGGCTCGGCTCCACGCCCGACGACCTGACGCGGGATGCGCTGGCCGCCTGGGCCGGGGTCGAGCTGGGCGAGGACGAGGCGGTGCGCGCGCGGTTGCAGGAACGCTGGCGGGCGCGCGGCGGCGCCCGCAGTCCCGG
>JACZKN010000469.1 GCA_014859985.1 Candidatus Krumholzibacteriia bacterium
AGCGCAGGGAGACGGCGGACCCCTCCCCGGCCACGGCGCTGGCCCTCTCGTCCTGGGACCTGGCCCGCACGCGCGGCCGGCTGCCGGACACCCCCCGCGGCCAGGTGATGACCCTGCGGACCCACAAGCGCCTGCTCGATACCTGCGAGGACGACCAGGGGATCCCCGAGGCGGACCGCAGCTATCTGCGGGTGCGCGAGGACGCGCGCGGCTCCGCGCTGCTGGTCCACGGGGTCTCGACCCGGCCCGGCGACCTGCACGTGCTGGCGAGCAAGATGTACGACGCCGGCTACAACGTGTACGTCCTGCGGCTGCCGGACTACGGCCGGCCGAACCACACCATCAGCGAGGTGTCCTGGGAGGCCGCCCTCGAGCAGGTGCGCCAGCGCTTCCGGCTGCTGGCCCGCGGCGGCGCCAAGGTCCACGTGGTGGGGCTGGGCTTCGGGGCCGCGCTGGCGGTGCACCTGGCCAGCCTCGAGAGCGTGTCCGCGCTGGTGCTCCTGTCGCCGGCGATCATGCCCAGGGAATCGCTCTTCCAGCGCCTGCTGGTGCGGCTGAAGGTGCACCGCGTGCGTGCCCTGCACCGCTGGATCGGCTGGAACACGGACCTGATGGAGGGCATGGACGCGGCGCGGGGCAAGGTGCCCAGCCTCAAGGTGCCGGTCTACGGCGCCCAATGCGAGGACGACGACCGCGCCAGCCCCGAGTCGGTGCGGATCCTGCAGCGCAAGGCGCGCCATGAGGCCTCGCGGTTCCGCATCTTCCCTGCGGGCGGGCACGCCATCCTCACCGTCCACGGCGAGGATACGCTCTACGCGGACATCATCGATTTCTGCGGGGACCACTGATCCGGTCCGCCACGAGGGCGCAGCGGCCCCGGGTCACGGCACCAGCAGCAGGCGGGCCAGATCGCCGTCGCTGAGCCGCGCCCCCAGCCCCAGCCGCCGCGTCGCCAGCGCCGTCAGCACGTGCACGTAATCCTCGAAGCCGTCGCCGAGCCGCCGCAGCACGTCCTGCAGTCCCGGCGGGGTCGTCCGGCAGCCCGCAGCCAGGTTCGCGGCCAACCGGTAGCAGGTGGCCCCGGCGGCCAGGTCGCGCTCGCGGACCCGGGCCGGGTCCACGCCCCAGGGCTCGCGGCGCCGGCGCAGCCCGTCGCCCCGGTCCATCAACCCGAGCATCAGCAGGCGATGGTCGCCGTTGACCCGGTAGTGCTCGGCCTGGGCCCGGCCGGGCCACGCCGGGTCCGGCGGCAGCAGCAGGGGCCAGGCGCCGGGCTGCACCCGCGGGTCCGTGCGCCCTTCCAGGAAGCCGGCCAGCAGGTGGATCAGGTAGATGTTCACGTCCTCGTCGGGACCGGCGGCGTTGGTCGGGAAGGCCGAACCCCGCCGGGCCTCCAGCAGCTCCTCGGCGAAGAACCAGCGGACGGGGCGCACCCCGGTCCAGTCGGGGAACAGGCCGCGGTAGCGGGTTTCGGCGGGCCGACGGCGGACGGCGAGCATGGGAGGCTCCTTCCTCGGGTCAGGGCGACCAGAAGGAGCTTGCAGGGATCATGCCTGCTTGGCGTTTCGCAAGTCACTGTGCCGCATAGAGATCGACGAAGCCGCGGCTGGGCCGCGCCGCGCGCCGGCGGCGCCGGTGCCAGGATTCGGACCAGCGATGCCCCGCCCTTTCCGACACCGCCGAGATTTCGGCTTCGGTTTCCCGGAACGCCGCCGAAGAGAAGACCTGTCTCAGCGTCCGCCGTGGCGCCGGGGGCCGCCGCGGCCCGTCGGCCCGGGCGGCGAATGTGAACGGAGCCGGGGCCTGTCCGCCCGTCGGCATGCTCACAGGGGAAAGGACTCGCGAATGAGCAGCAACGATCACAACGAGTGGACCGACAGCCTGGACTTCGAGTCGCTGGCTGACGAGCAGGAAGCCCACGACATCGGTGGCCCGACCCGGCAGCAGGATGCCGTCGAGTCGGTCACGGAACTCCTGGAGCCGGTGACGGAGGTCGAGGCGTTCCCGGAGCTGGACGACGCGCCGGCCCCGCCGGAAGCCCGCACCGCGCCGCGGCCGCAGCGCCGCGCCCGGGTCTCGGGCTCGGGGCTGGGGGTCTTCTTCGCGGTTTCGATCCTCGTGGCGGCGGGCGGTCTGGCCGCCGCGCTGGTCACCGCGCTGGGCATCGCTCCGGCCGCCCTGTGGCGACCCGAGGGGCTGCTGTCCCCGGAGCGGATCATCGATTTCCAGGCCAATCCCCTGAACCTGGTCTACCTGGTCGCCGCTGCGACCGCGCTGCTGGCGCTGCTGGGCGCCTGGTCCGTCGTGCGCGCCGTGGGCAAGGTGAGCGCCGGAGCGGCCCGCGACGCCCGCCTGGTGGACAAGCTGGCGGCGCTGCGCATCGACGACGAGAAGGGCTGGCAGGATCCCCTGTTCAAGCAGCACCCCACCGCGGCCTCGTTCGTCAACGAGAACGTCGGCGCCTGGCGCCTGCAGGAGGCGCGCCAGCGCCGCGCCGCCGGTCTCGAGGGCGAACTGCAGCGGCTGCTGCGGGCCGCCTCCACCGGCCAGCGGGACGGGCTGAACGACCGCTTCGACAACCCGGCCGTGGGCAGCCTGGCCGACGAGCTGCTGCGCTACCGCGACGAGCGCGAGGCGGCGGTCCAGGAAGCGGCGGCCATCCGCGCCAAGGACCGGGAGGAGGCCGAGCGCCTCATGGGGCTGATCGTCGAGGCCAACGGCTGGACCACGGCGGCCACCGACAAGGTGGGCGTGCAGGGAGCCGCCGTCGAGCAGCTCGCCGCCTCGCTGCGGCGCCTGGCCGACAACGCCGGTGCCCGCGGCCAGGAGGAGCCGGTGGCCCAGGCCGTTGCCGGCGTGGCCGCCCTGCGCGGGAAGCTGTCCGTGCTGCTGCGCAGCCCGGCGCCGGCCGGCAGCGCCGAGCTGGAGGATCTGGTCGACCGCAGCAACAAGCTGGCGTTCCAGATCGCCATGGAAGTGGCGCGCCTCGGTCCCCGGGGCGAGCGCCTGCTGCCCATGACCCAGGCCCTGGAGGAGTTGACCACCGAGTTTCGCCGCGCTGCCGAGCAGGTCGCCGGGCCGGTCGCCTCCCCGGACGCGTTCGGCACCGTGGACCAGGCCCTGGCCAGGGTGCAGTCGGCCCTCGAGCAGGCCAGCGCCGAGAGCGAGTCCTGGCGCAGGACCGTGCGCGATGCCGCGCCCGCGGCCGCCGACGCGGCGAGCCAGCTCGCCGGGCTGGCCTCGGGCTTCAACGGCCAGTCCACGCGCCTGGGCCGCGCGGGCGCGGCCTGCGCCCTGATGACAGGGCTCGAGTTCAACCCGGCCGCCGCCGCGCCGGTCGATGCGCTCGGCGCCCCCGAACCCGACCTGGGCTTCACCCGGTTCGATCCTTTCGGCGCCAAGGCCCCGGCCGGGCCGACCGCCGGCGGCCTCGAAGCCCGCTTGGAAGCCGATCCCTTCGCGACCGGCCCGGCGGAGTCGCCGGAACAGGAGGACTCCCTCGTCGATTCCTTCGCCGATTCCTTCGCCGATGCCTTCACCGGGACGACGCCGGGGGCGCCGGAGGCCGCGGATCCCTTCGTGGCCGCCGATCCGGAGCCGGTGTATGATCTGAGCGAATTCGGCGCCGAGCCGACAGGGCACGAGCATGCCCCGGCGGCGGCGTTGGCCGAGACGGGGCGGTCCGCCGCGGCCGGGACCATCGGCGACGACGTCCTGGACCTCTCCGCCTTCGGGGCGGTGCGCCTGGACGAGGACCTGCCCGCCTTTGCCGGCCTGCGGACCGGCGGCGCGGTGGACACGATCCACGATCTGTCGGAGTTCGGGGCGGTGCCCCTGGACTGAGCCGAGGCCGGCTTCCTGCCGGACCCGGGCCGGCGGATCTCCCGGGGGAACGGGAGCCATGACCGGCCACGAGCATCAGGACCATCAGGACCATCAGGACCATCGCACTGAAGGGCCCGCCCAGGCGGGCCGGAACCTGGCGGAGCTGGCGAACCGGCTCCGCCTTTCCGTTGCCGAAGAGCCCGGCGGGGCGGCCCCCGCCTGGGCCGGCCGGTTCGCCGCGGCGGCCCTCTGCTGGCGGCAGTTGGGGCGCGAATGCGGCCTTGCGGATTTCGCCGCCCTCGCCGCCGGCCTGGACGAGTTGGCTGCCGTCCTGGCGCAGGCGTGCGGGGTGGATCCCGCGGCGACGGCCAGGCTCGCGGCGGTGGACGCGGGACTGGCCGCCCTGCTGGAACGCCATGATGCGGGCGTGTCCGGCGCCGAACTATGCGCCCTGCCGGACTGGGGAGCGCTGGTCCCTGGCCGTGCGGCCCAGGTAACGGCGCCGGCAGGGCCCGCCGGCGACCGTGCGGTGGTGCTGCTGGTGGCCAGCCCCTTCCTGCAGGGCATCCTGGCGTCCCGCCTGGACGCCGCGGGCCGTCCGGCCGTCACGGCCGCGACCCCCGAGGACGCGCTGGCCCTGCTGGCCGGTCCCCGGCCTCCGGCTCTGGTCCTGTGCGACAATGACGAACCCACCAACCACCTGCGCCGCCTGCGCCGCCTGCTGGCGGGCAAGGCCTCGCCCGCCCTGATCCTGGTGGCCTCCGCCGGCGGGACCGTCCGGGGACGGGAGCGGCGGGCCCGCGCCGTGGGCGCCGACGCCGTCTGGCCCGAGCCATGGCGGGTCGAGCAGCTGCCGGGGGCCGGGACTGCCGGCGGCAGCACCTGACCGGCCTCCGTGCGGAATGCAACGGCGCGTCGGTTCTTGCGGTATCCTGCACCGGCGGTGGCGTTCCCGCCACGCCCGGACCTGCCCGGGCGTTCCTCGTAAATCCTTTGCCGTTGCCGTGATTAGCGGTTATTGACGGTCCCGCGACCAGGGCATGGCGTTTGCTGTTTCGTGGGACATCGCGTGTTGAGGCACGTGCGGGTCAACATCCATTGGGAAGGAGTCCACCCATGCCCGACTACAGGGATCACTCCAGGATCTACATCGGGGGGGACGATCAGGTCGGTCAGGTCGGTCAGGTGATGACGTCGGTGGAAGCCGCGGAATACCTGAAAATGCACGTAAAGACGGTCTGCAGATTGGCGAAAGAAGGGAAGATCCCGGCGAAGAAGGTCGGCAGCGAGTGGCGGTTCCTCCGGTCCGTGCTCGACAACTGGCTGGCCGAGTCGCTGGTCTGACGCGCCGGGGGAGTGCCGGCCGACGCGGACGCACCGGGCGATGACCGCAGCCTCAGGAGCAGACCATGGCAACCCGCTTCGAACCCTTGAAACTCGCGCATCCGGGCCTGTTCGGCGTCCGGGTGGCCGGCACCGTCGGCCCCGGCGACCGGGACCGCCTGCGCGAGCTCGCCGACAAGTGCCTCGAACGCGGCAAGCTGCGGGTGGTCCTGGACCTGGCGCAGATGTCCGCCCTGGGCGGCGGGGGGGCCCGCGCCCTGGCCGATTTCCAGGAGCGGCTCGTGGCCGCGGGCGGCGAAGCCGTCTTCTGCGGGGCCAACGACCTGGTCGGCCGGTTCCTCGCCCAGAAGTTCACGTCGCTGCCGCTGCGCTTCTTCCCGGACGTCGACTCGGCGGTCGACGTGTGCGGCCCCGAGGCCAACGACACCGCGGCCGCGACCGCGGACGAAGCCGCCGCGGAGGACGTCCCTGCGGAGTTCGAGGTGGGCGCCGTCGCCTTCGCGGACGAGGATTCCGCCGACCTTGCCTACGACCCGGCCCTCGATACGGTGCTCGAGGGACTGTCCGGCGAACCGGCCGGCACCGGCCGGCGCAAGGACCACCAGTACATGTCCCTGTCCGACGCCGTCGCTTCCCTCGGCCGCTGGACCGATCACGCCGACAAGGCGGCCTTCGCCCGCGACCTGGGCAATCTGCTGTTCAGCCACGGCCTGGCCGAGGAGACGGTGGTCCTGTCCCGCCGCGGCGAGCAGATGGTCGATCCGACCGGCGAGCGCCGGGTGCGCAACAGCTGCGGCCTGGTGCAGGCCGTGGCCGCGTCGCGGCGGCCCCTGACCCTGCTGGACATCGGCGCCGACGAGCTGGGCGAGGAGGACACGGCCCTGCTGGAGGCCGTCGATCCGGACATCATCCTGCCGGTGAACCTGGACGACGGCCTGGAGGCCATGGTCCTGCTGCGCCGCGAGGGGGAGGAGCGCGAGTACTCGGTGGCCGAGAACTTCGCCCTCGAGCTGCTGATGCGGGTGCTGACGGCCAAGGACGAGAACGTGCTGGACGAGACCCGCTTCGCCGACGAGGAGGCCGAGAAGCGCGAGCCCACCTGGGTGCCGGACGACACCTCGCCCGCGGAAGTCCTGCTGCAGCTCGCCCTGGACCTGCCCGAGGCCGTGGATCGGCCCCACTTCTGGCGCATCTTCGCCCGCCATTCCTGGCCCGTGCTGCCGGTCACGCAGCTGGGCTTCCTGGCGCCGGACCGTGCGCGGCCGCAGGTGATGGTCGGCAACGACGATTCCTGGATCGGCCTGGACCTGGGCAGCGAGAAGCTGCAGATCTTCTTCGGCACCATGGAACGCCCGGTGGCCGTGGAGAACATGCCCGGCTTCTTCAAGGCCAACCGCCAGGAGATGCGACAGGCGGGCGTGGACTGGATCGTCTCCCTGAAATGGGACGGCGAGCACCTGGGCACGGTGCTGCTGGAACTGAACCCGGACTTCGTCTGCGACGACGCCACCGGGCTGCTGGAGGAGCTGTTCACCGAGACCGCGCGCCTGCTGCACCGCTACGACGGCAGCGTCGACAACGCCGACGTCAACCTGGAGATGGTCCGCATCCTGGTCTCCCTGCGCGAGAAGCGCTGCTTCGGGACCGACGCCAACGCCATGGCCATGGTGGCCCACGTCAACCGCCTGGCCCGGGTGATGGCCTTCCCTCCGGACCAGGAGCGCGACCTGATCTACGGCTGCCTGCTGCGGGACATCGGCCTGTTCGACAAGAGCGACGAGACCGCGCTCGCGCCGGAGCTGCGCGACCGCTTCCGCCGCCATCCCGACGAGGGCGCGGCGCTGCTGGCGGGCCTGAACCTCTCGACCAGCATCATGGAAGTGGTGCGCTGCCACCACGAGCGCTTCGACGGCAAGGGTTTCCCGCGGGGGCTGAAGGGCCGCGACATCCCCCTGGCTGCGCGGGTGGTGGCGATCGTGGACTGCTACACGGCGCTGGTCACCGGCACCATGGGCAAGACGGTCCTGCGCCCGGAGGCCGCGGCCGAGGTGCTGCGGGACAGGTGCGGCACGGAATTCGATCCCGAGCTGGTGGAGGTGTTCCTGCGGGCGGTGCTGCCTACGGCCATCCGGCGCCGGGGCGGGGCGCCGCGGCCGGAACTCCATCCGGTCGGCTGACGACGGGTCAGCCGGCCGCCGGCGTGTCGCCCGGGTTCTCGGCCTGCCGGTCGCTGCGCCGCCGCCGCCGGCCGCCGCCGCCGCTCTTGCGCAGGAAGATGCGCTCGATCTCGGCGCGCAGATCCTCCGGGGTCAGGCCGCGCCGGATCTCGCCGCCGTGGGCCACGCTGATGGCCCGGGTCTCCTCCGAGACCACCAGCACGATGGCGTCGGACTGTTCGCTGATGCCCAGGGCCGCCCGGTGCCGCGTGCCCAGCACGTAGCCCAGCTCCTCGCGTTCGGTGATGGGCAGGATCACCGCCGCGGCGGCGATCTTGCCCTGGCTGATGATCACGGCGCCGTCGTGCAGCGGGCCGGGCACCGTGAAGACGGCCTCCAGGGTGGCGGCGGTGATCTCCGCGTCCAGGCGCACGCCCTTCTTGATCCAGTTGCTCAGCCGCACTTCGCGTTCGATGACGATCAGCGCGCCCAGGCCGCGCTTGCTCATGCGCGCCACGGCCCGCAGCAGTTCCTCCTCGGCAGGGATCTCGGCCGCGGCCTGGAACAGGCCGAAGCCGCGCCGCAGCCCCAGGTTGGTCAGGGCGTCGCGCAGTTCGGGCTGGAAGATGATGATGAACGCCACCACCCATACGGTCTGCAGCGTGCCGATGATGCGGCCGACCACGATCATCCCCAGGGTGCTGGCCACGTAGGACAGCACCAGCAGGAAGCCGAGGCCCAGGAACATCTGGAGCACCCGCGTGTCCTTGACTAACACGATCAGCCGATACAGCAGGTAGGCCACGATCAGGATGTCGAGGACGTCGATCAGGACGCTGCTGGTGAGGGCTTCCCACATGGTGGCGTCAAGCTATCACCGGTCCCGGGTATTCTCAACCGGAATCCCGGTGCACGCCCGCCACGGCGGCCGTGACCTCCTGCAGGAAGCCGCCCACGGCGGCGACCGCGGCGTCGGGCGTGGCCGCGCCGGCCACCAGCCGTTGCAGGGCGCTGCCGATGATCACCCCGTCGGCGTCGGCGGCCACCCGGACCGCCGACGCGGCGTCGCCGATGCCGAACCCGACATACAGCGGCAGGGCGCAATGCGTCCGGACCCGCGCCGCGTAGCCGGCGATGTCCTGCCCGACTCCCGCCCCGGTCACGCCGGTGGTGGAGACCAGGTAGAGGAAGCCCGTGGCGGCGCGCCCGTAGGCCGCCAGGCGCCCCGGGCCGGTGGTGGGCGCCACCAGGTCCACCAGGCTGACGCCGTGCTCCAGCAGGAGCGCCCGCAGCCCCGCCGCCTCCTCCAGCGGCAGGTCCGGCACGATCACCCCCGCGACGCCGGCCCCGGCGCAGGCGGCGCCGAAGCGCTCGGGGCCGTACGCGAGCACCGGGTTCAGGTAGCCCATCAGCACCGGAACCAGGCCCAGCTCCCGGGCGGCGTGGCCGGCCAGGTCCACCGCCCCGGCCAGGGTCATGCCGGCGTCCAGGGCCCGGCGCGAGGCGAGCTGGATGGCCGGCCCGTCGGCCACCGGGTCGCTGAAGGGCACCCCGATCTCCACCAGGCGGCAGCCGGCCGCGGCCGCCGCGGCCAGCAGCCGCCGGCTGGTCTGCAGGTCCGGATAGCCGGCGGTCAGGAAGGGGACGACGGCCGTCCGGCCGGCGTCGCGCAGCCCGTTCACCGTGCGGGTCAGCAGGGTGCTCATGGCGTGGCCTCGGTCAGGCCGGCCAGGTCCTTGTCGCCGCGTCCGGACAGGTTGACGATCACCAGGGGCGCGGCGTGCGGATCCTCCTTGGCGAGCTGCTCCTTGCAGAAGGCCAGGGCGTGGCTCGATTCCAGCGCGGGGATGATGCCCTCCAGGCGCGAAACCTCCGCGCACGCGGCCAGGGCCGCGGCGTCGTCCACGCCCCGGTAGTCGGCGCGGGCGCTGTCTTTGAGGTGGCTGTGCTCCGGGCCGACTCCCGGGTAATCAAGCCCCGCGGCGACGGAGTGGGCGGGGATCACCTGCCCCTCGTCGTCCTGCATCAGATAGCTGTACGAACCGTGCAGCACCCCCGGCCGCCCCCGCCCCAGGGCCTGGCTGTGGCCCAGCCCGCTGCCGGCGGCCTCGACCCCGAACAGGCCCACCGGGTCGTCCAGGAACCCGCTGAAGATGCCCAGGGCGTTGCTGCCGCCGCCCACGCAGGCGATCACCCGGTCGGGCAGACGGCCCTCCTTGGCCAGGATCTGGGCCCGGGCCTCGCGGCCGATCACCGCCTGGAAGTCCCGCACCAGGGTGGGGTAGGGATGGGGCCCCACCGTCGAGCCGATGATGTAGTGGGTGCCCTTGACGTTGGTCACCCAGTCGCGGATGGCTTCGCTGGTGGCGTCCTTCAGGGTGGCGCTGCCGGCGGTGACGGTCACCACCTGCGCCCCCAGCAGCCGCATGCGCGCCACGTTGGGGGCCTGGCGGGCCACGTCGACCTGGCCCATGTAGACCACGCACTCCAGGCCGGCCAGGGCGCAGACGGTGGCCGTGGCCACGCCGTGCTGGCCGGCGCCGGTCTCGGCCACGATGCGGGTCTTGCCCATGCGCACCGCCAGCAGGATCTGTCCGAGGCAGTTGTTGATCTTGTGGCTGCCGGTGTGGTTGAGATCCTCGCGTTTGAGGTAGAGGCGCGCGCGGGGGGCCCAGGCCTGCTCCAGCCGGCGCGCCCGGTACAGCGGCGTCGGCCGGCCGGCGTAGTCGGCCGACAGCAGCGCCAGTTCGGCGGCGAAGGACGGGTCGGCGGCAGCGGCCAGGCGCGCCTCGTCCAGCTCCTGCAGGCAGGGGACCAGGGTCTCGGGGACGAACTGGCCGCCGTAGCCGCCGAAGCGGCCGGGCCCGTCGGTCCTGAGGATGCTCGGGTTCACGGGTGCACCTCCTTGCCGACGGCGGCCAGCCGCTGCGGGTCCTTGCGGCCCGGCGCCGACTCCACGCCCCGGCACACGTCCACGCCGGCGGGCGCGGCGGCCAAGGCCTGCTTCACGTTGGCTGAG
>JACZKN010000470.1 GCA_014859985.1 Candidatus Krumholzibacteriia bacterium
CCCCGGACCTGGCCGCCGCCTTCGCCGACCTCGGTGCCGGCCGCCTGCCGGGACCGGCGGCCGCCGAACGCTTCCCCCTCATGCTGGTGCTCGCCGGCGGGCAGGCCGCCTGCGGCGGCGCCCTGCCCCCGGTGGCCAACAAGCTGTACCGGGAGTCCCACTTCAAGCCGGGCCCGGACCGGGTCCGCATCAATCCCGAGACCGCGGGCCGGTTGGGCCTGCACCGCGGCCGGCCTGCGGTCCTGGCCACCGCCGGCGGCCGGCGCGAAGTGACGGTCGCCTGGGACGAGGCGGTGATGCCGGGCGTCGTGCAGGCGGCGGTCGGCCCCGACCCCGTCGCCCTGGGCGATCCGGCCGGCGCCCTGCCCGACGGCTACGGCATCCTGGTGACGGACAACGCGGCCCGGACCGGCGTCTGGCGCGTCGGTCGCGCGTCGCTCGAGGAGGTTTGAGATGGAGGACCGGGACGGCAAGGCCGCGCGCTACGGCATGGTCATCGACCTGGACCGCTGCACCGGCTGCGGGGCCTGCATGACCGCCTGCGCGGTGGAGAACAACGTCGCCGTGCCGCCGGCGGGCGAGGGGCCCAACCGCAGCCTGACCTGGATGCGGGTCTACCGCGTGAACAACGGACGGCGGTTCCCCGAGCAGCGCACCGTGTGCGTGCCCATCCCCTGCCAGCAGTGCGACCATGCCCCCTGCATCCACGTCTGCCCCGTGACGGCGGTGCAGCTGGACCCGCGCACGGGCATCGTGGCGCAGGTGCCCGAGCGCTGCATGGGCTGCCGCTACTGCATGGCGGCCTGCCCCTACCACGCCCGCTACTTCAACTGGTTCGATCCCGTCTGGCCCGAGGGCATGGAGAACACCCTGAACCCCGACGTCTCGCCGCGCATGCGGGGCGTGGCCGAGAAGTGCAACTTCTGCCACGGCCGCCTGGCCCGCGCCCGCGACCGGGCGGCCGCCGAGGGGCGGCGCGACCTGCGCCCCGGGGAGTACCTGCCCGCCTGCGCCGAGGCCTGCCCCCACGGCGCCATCGTCTTCGGGGACCTGAACGACCCCGGGTCCGATGTGGCCCGGCTGCACGACGACCCCCGCGCCTTCCGCCTGCTGGATGCCCTGGGCACCGGCCCGAAGATCACCTACCTGTCCCGCGAGGGCTGGGTCCGCCGCATCGGCAAGAGCCGGCTCGACCTGCTGCGCGCCGACCGCGAGAGCGTCGGGGAGGTCCGCGCCCATGGGTAGGAGCATCTTCGCCGACCGGAGCCTGATCGCCCGCGGCCTCGACCGGGCCCCCACCGGACGCTTCCTGCTGTGGCTGCTGCCCTGGGTGCTGCTGGCCGTGTGGGGCGGCGAGGCCATGCGGCAGATGTTCGCCGACGGCCTCTACCACACCAACATGGACAACCGCTTCGCCTTCGGCCTGTGGATCGTGCTCGACCTGGCGATCATCGCCCTGGGCGCCGGCGCGTTCTTCCTGGGCTTCCTGACCTACCTGCTGCGCCAGAAGGAGATGCAGCAGGTGATCAGCACCGCGGTCATCGTCGGCTTCGCCTGCTACAGCGGCGCCATCGTGACCCTCGCCGTCGACGTGGGGCAGCCCATCCGGGCCTGGTTCGCCTTCTGGCACGCCAACGTCCACTCGATGCTCACCGAGGTGACCTTCTGCATCACCATCTACCTGGTGGTGCTGGCCATCGAGTACCTGCCCATCGTCCTGAAGAACCGGCGCCTGCGCGCGATCCCCTCGTTCCTGGTGCTCGAGTTCAACCTGCACCGCATCATGGTGGTCTTCGCCGGCATCGGCGCCTTCCTTTCCTTCTTCCACCAGGGCTCGCTGGGCGGCATGTTCGGCGTGCTCAGCGGCCGGCCCTTCGCCTTCCGCGAGGGCGTGGGGATCTGGCCCTCCACCTTCTTCCTGTTCATCCTCTCGGCCATCGCCGCGGGACCGTCGTTCATCATGCTGATCGTGATGACGGTGCAGAAGCTGTCGCGCAAGCGGCTGGTGGATGCGGCGGTGCTGTCGCGGCTGGGCCGCATCTCGGGCATCCTGCTCTCGGTCTACGTGCTGGCCAAGCTGGCCGACACGGCGGTGTGGATCACCGTCACCCTGCCCAAGCTGGGTTTTGACGCCGCCGAGTTCTACCGGCACGAGCTGTTCGGGATCCAGGTGCTGTTCCTGGAGCTGACCGTCTTCGGCATGCTGCCCGCGACGATCCTGCTGAGCCGGCGCCGGGTAGAGGACACGCGCTGGCTGGTGGCCGGCGGCCTGCTCGCGTGCGTGGGCGTCACCTTCAACCGCCTGGTGGTCACGCTGCAGACCCTGTCGGTGCCCACCCTCGCCTTCGCCGAGGTCATGACCTACTGGCCGTCGCTGCAGGAGTGGGCGGTGCTGCTGGGCGTCGTGGCCTACGGCGTGATCCTCTATTCGCTGTCGTTCCGCTACCTCAACCTCTTCCCCCGCGAGCGTGAGCTGCAGGAGCAGCCGGGAGGCCGCAAGCCATGATCCCCACCGCCTACGAATTCAAATGGGACCTGGGCCACGTCGTGTTCCTGGGCATCTTCTACACCGTGCTGGCGGTGGCGGCCTGCTCCCTGGTCCACGCCCTGCGCCGCTGGCGCGCGGACGTGGCGCGCCAGCGGCGCAGGGCGTGGAC